>JAMXLQ010000098.1 GCA_024280975.1 Methanosarcina sp. | reverse complement strand
GAATATTGATGCACCCATCTCATTATAGTACTATGGTCGACTTTTATTCCTCTTTCTGCCATTATTTCCTCTAAATTTTTATAACTCAATGCATATTTTAAGTACCATCTTACATTCAATAAGATAATTTCACCTACAAAGTGTTTCCATTTAAAGGCATTTACTGGCATAACACATACTCTTAAATTTCTACTTATTTCAATGAATTCCTTCCATTATTTTTTGCAACGGAACCGCTTTTTTCCATGCTATTCTGTTCTGTTTATTTTCATAATTCTTTGAAATTATTATATTAGTTGTGAAAAATGCTTAGAGCGAAAAATAAAATTTCTAATCCTGATTCTTCAATCTACAGCCGGGATTTCGAAATAAGAGTCACTAGAAATGCAAATTAAGGAAGATTTACCCTAACAGTTTTTCTAGCCATTATAAAGTAAGTGAAAACTATTTGGCTAGAAAACTTTCCAAAGCTGTCAGAATCCAAGAGTCCTTAAACCGGCAAAAATAATATCCTTTGGGTCAAAGCCAGTAACCTGCATTATTATATAACCTCCAAGGATAGCACCGACTACGTTTCCAATATTTGCAAAGCTTGCGACAAGAAGAACTCTCATAATATTGTTCTTGAATATGTCACTGAAGTTTTCTACTGCAAAGAGAGCTTTTATATCTGAAGCTTTAGGGTTTAGCTTCTTTGCTTCTACAAGGGCGGCAAACCAACCTGCATGTGGAGTAGTTATCCAAGCAGCCAAAAAAGAAGTTAGAACAGAGTTGCGATGGCCTCCTGCAAGCAAGGTACCCAATGCACTTAGGACTCCTGTGATAAGGAACCAACATACAAAGGCTATCAAAAATAGCTTCAGTGAAATGCCTGAAAGAAGCAGTAGCAAAAAAAATGCAACAATAAGGCCGACAAAAATAAAGCTAATAATTTTTGTAATTCCATATTTTTTCTTTGGAATCTCCGTTAGAGTCTTCAAGGGAGGGATAGTCTTCGGGTTTTTCAGATATTTAATTACTCCAGATTTATGCCCAGCTCCTATGACCACTACAACAGTTTTGTTTCCTCCTTCAGCAGCTTCAATGATACTTCCTGCAAGATACGCATCTCGTTCATCAATTAGGACTTTGGCTGCAGTTGGAGCAAAACCTCGGAGTTCACTTACAAGTTCAGCTACAAAGTCTGGTTCTGTAATATGATTGATATCGAGATCAGGATCATCTCCTTTACCAAGATCAATAAGGCCACCTAGTAAGGAGCCAATCATCTTCACTTTTTCCAGGAATTTCATCTTTCCCCAAAAGCGCTGAAGAGTTACCTGGATATCCCTGTCAATTAAGGCAATGTTGGCGCCTATATCATTGGCTTCTTCCATTGCAGAGAGCATTTCAGCGCCAGGTTTTACGCCCATGCCCTCTCCTATTTTTTTCTGCAAATGGGCAAGAAGCCAGTGTATAATATAGTAATAAATCTTCCCTCCAGAAAGAAGATCCTTGATAGGAACCTGTGCTTCCTGTGTATTTCCCTCAAGAGAATCAAAGCGTCCCTTGCAGAGCTCAACAGCTACGACATCTGGTTTCAAATTCCTAATGACAGTTCTAACTTCTTCAACACTCTTTTCCGAAACGTGAGCCGTACCGATGAGCACGATTTTCGACTCAGCCTGATGTCCATCTGGAGATTGGGAAGTTGAAAGTATTGAAATTTCTGAAACGGAATCAGGAAGAGATTCTGCAATGAATTTGGAGCTTATATCAAGCTTCTCTTCATTTTCTTCGGTTCCTATTGTAAGTACCGGGACAGAAACCCCATTTACTGGGGTGCTAGTTGAAGAATCAGAAAGATT
Source organism: Methanosarcina sp. (assembly GCA_024280975.1). Taxonomy (GTDB): domain Archaea; phylum Halobacteriota; class Methanosarcinia; order Methanosarcinales; family Methanosarcinaceae; genus Methanosarcina. The sequence goes on along the minus strand of JAMXLQ010000098.1, from coordinate 2,263 downwards.
AAATTTCTCGAAAGAAATAGTGTTTTCTGATGATTTGGGTGCAAGTTTGTCCATAGAATTTATTAACTCCTAACATCAGATGTGAAAATCTTAATCAGGTTCCTTACCCTGATATATAATTATAGGTTTGTCCATTGCTAATTTCTTTATTGCGAAGAAGATTCAGTGTCAAAGACTAGTGATTTTTAAGCCTGCATTCATCACTAAATTTGAGAACTAAATTGATTCTAATTCCCAAAACAATAATGGCGTTCTTATATAATAATTCACTCGTACAACTCCAAAATCAATTCTTAAAAAAGACTATCAGATAAGCAAGTGCAAAATAACGCCCGAGTTTCCCAAGAAAAACCAGGACAGAAAATTGTCGGAAAGGAAGCTTCATAAGTCCTGCAACCATTGTAATTGCATCTCCTATCCCCGGCACCCAGGTAAAAAGAAGGGTGTAAATGCCGTATTTTTTAAAAAGTCTTTCACTTTTCTCAAGCTTTTCACGAGAAGGAGAAAAATACTTCTCAAGCACTGGCCGCCCCTTTAGTCCAAAATAGTAAGTTGTGCATGATCCTAAATAATTACCAAAAGTCGCCACCGTAACAACGGTAACAGGATTAAAACCCTTATAAATGAGTGCTACTACCAATGGTTCCGCTCCGAGAGGCAAAACGGTGGAGGCCAGAAAACTCAGGACAAAGAGGTTAAGGTAACCGTAATTAACAATAAACGAACTTAAAAATTCAAGTATTGTATTCATAAAATATAATCCGGTACTTTTTAAGCTGGTATCTTAGGCATCTCGGTAATTACTTTAAATTCATGATTTTTATATTTTTACTCTTCATTATATTTATAATCCTCACAGTAAAAATCTCACTTTTCACAGATTTATTCAAAAGATTGATATTTTCCTTCAATCATTGAACCATTATCGAACTTATATAAGTTGCAAACAAATACCTGTGGTAGTACTGAATCAGAATAAAAAAGTAAGGAAATATCCACTGCAGTTAGACAATATTGCCTAATATCCAAAGATGTATGCTAACTTGTAATAGAGGCTTTTAATCCTTCCTTAAGCTGATATCAGTCATTGAATATCGATCACTTTTACTCCACTTGTGTTTATGAAGGTCCAAGTCCTTTGTGTTTCGTTTTCCCTAGTAGTCTGAATTTTTACCTGAGCTGTTCTACCTGGGAGGTCACCTGCGTAAAGGCTTGAAGTAGGGTCAAGCATCATCCAGGAACCATATTCGTCGGTCAGGTAATTAACGTCGACGTTTCCGTAATAAGCTCTTATTCCTTTGACTGCGGCTTCAGTTGCCTTGGTTCCGTTGCCGATATAAACGGCTACAAAGGCATGAGTGTCAGTCAGGTAAATCCGAGTTGTACCTCCCACAGCTTCAAGCATGGAGGAGAGTATAATTGCCTTGTCGTCGCAGTCTCCTGCACCTATTTTTAAAGTTTCATTAGCAGGTGCCCAATAATCATGGCTCCTTGGATCACTGACATATTTGATATTCTCTTTTACCATGTCAAAGAGGGCGCAGACCTGGTAAATATTGTATGCTCCAGGATATGAACGGGCCACTTCGGCTGCCTTATCCCTTACATCAGGTTCGGCTGGCTCCACAAGTCGGTTTATAGTTCCAAAGTAAGAAGCAGGATTGTATCTGTATACTGGAGCCGATTTTTCTGGCATTGGTTTCAGGCTTACAGTGAAGCTTTTCAGGGAATAGGACTCGTACTCGTGCCATTTGCCTTCTGAGGTCTCGGCAAGCAGCCAGAGGACAATACTGAAACTGGCCTTTTCTTTTTCAGGGATTTGAACTGCGATTACTCCCAAGTTCTGCTTTTCACCGGGAGTGAGCAAAACTCCGCAATCCTCGGAATAAATCTGGCTTTTGGAGGCATTAACTGAAACCCCGTATCTATAAATAAAGATCGAGTTTCGCCCTTCGTTTTTAATGCTGATTCCCATATAGCCAGTTCCTCCCTGGAAAAGCTCTGAAGTTTGGTAATTGCTGCTCAGGGAAAATCCAGGCTGGAGTCTGGTTCTTAAAACAGGAGTAAGTTCTTTTTTCTTAGGTGAATATTCAGGAATTGCAGGGATAGTAAATGAAGTCGGATCAGGTGTAAAGATTTCATCTTGGTCTCGGGGTTCTATCTTTAAGCCAAGGTAACCACTAAAATGATTCGCAAAATTGTCAATAGAACCCGAAGATAAAAATCCTCCCATTATAATGAGTACTATAATACATATGCACAA
>JAMXLQ010000097.1 GCA_024280975.1 Methanosarcina sp. | reverse complement strand
TTATTCCAATACAACAGGCTCAAATTAGCTATAATTTATTTGCAACCAAGATTTTCCATTCAAAACTTCAATATACTGTCGAAATATAGTTTGCCGCTTGGACTTTTTTTCAGGACATTTCTTATTTGTTAATTTGTTTTTAACTATTTCAGTTTTGATGTAGTAAAACAGGCACCTGCTAACCCTAGAATCTTTTGGTACAATTATTCTTTATATAATATTTTTTCTTACTACAAACACGGTCAAAAGTATCATATACAAGGACTATAAAATATACCACTTAGTAAATGTTGCAAATATTTGACATGTTTCTCGGTTTATTTTTAGGAGTCTCTATTGATTAACGTAGATTCTCGAGAAAAAATAAAATTAAAAAATACAATGGGTGTAAAAATTACAATAGTAGGGAAAATAGTTGAGGTGAAGAAATGTCAAAAAATAAGCTTATAATTACAGGTTTAACTGTATGTTTAATCCTGGCATCGATTTTATTGATCTTGAATACTGCAGCTGCTGATAATCAGGGAATAACTCCGCAGCCCAGCAATCCACAATCAACAGCCCCAATGGCTATATCACAAAAGGCATCGGCTGTGCCAGCAGCTGTGACCAATGACATAGCAACCAAGTACTGGCTTGAACTGAAGGCCTATCCTTCCTCCAATACAAGAGCTTTGTGGCTGTATGCAGGTAATGACTGGAGGTATTTATCCAACCCATCCAGTAACATTGAAAGCTCTGTACAAAACGCATTTTCTAACCCCAACACCTTTGAGGTTAGGGTTTGGTACTCTGGACAGAAGATTGTCGGATTAGTAGTAAACACTAAATAATTGTAAGCAAGGATAATTTTTTAAGTTGCATTAAAAAACAGAAACGTCCGTTTGCGGATTATGGCCTTTATACATCAGGGCTTACCAGTTGCCTACTTTGCAGGCAACTTTTAATTTTTAAAATTTTCATACAAAGAATTTTTGGATTTTTAACATAAATTAACATGGTTTCCTGCAATTTATTTAGACAGATAACTTTTTTCTTAATATTTTTCCTGATTACATTTTTGCTGGAAAATACATTCTGATCAGTTTAATTGAAGGAGTTTCCCTTAAATTCCCTTAAAATAGTGCCCTGTAGTATACTCAACCCCTTTTGCAGGTTTCAGCCTGGTTTCTTTTCCTGCGAGGGCTTCTTTGTATGCCTTTATAACCTCTTTTATCTCAGCCTGGGTATTGAAAGTAAGATCAAGCTGAAGTACGTCCACACCGTAATCTTTCAGGTTTTTGACGTACTTCAGCATGTCAAACACTTTTGAGTTATAAATCAGGGTTCGGGTCCCCAGGCGCTTTACTGGAAATTCGGAATCTTCCTGGTCAACAAGTAGTACCTCACTATCTTTTCTTACTATTTTTCTGTCAACAAGGGGCTTTAGAAGGTCATTTTCCGTGATGAGCATAAGTTCTCTGCCGTAAACGAAAATTTCAGTCTGTTCTGAGCCCTTGCAGGTTTGAAGGACCTCACAAATATTTTTTATCTCACTCAGGTTCAGTTCACTTGATAGGGTTGCTCTATACGCTCCTGTCTGGTAGAGAGTGCTGGCTGTAAAAGCGTTAAAAATATTGAACTCCTTTCCTGCAGCAAAAGGTATGGAAAGTTCTTTTGCAAGCTGTACTGTCCCAAACTCAGAACAGGCTATCCCGAAACCTGCGGATTTTACTTTTTCCAGTAGAGGCTTGAGTTCATCCAGTTCACTGTCGTGGTTTATCAGAGGAACCCTAAAGACGAGTTCGACTCTTTCGGCTTTCAAATCTTCAAGTTTTTCCATGTTTTCGGGCGCAGTTAGCTCTTCAAATTTTGAAACCGGAATGTAAATTATGTCTGCGCCTGCAAATGCAGCCTCAAAGAGGGAAGAGATTTCATTTACCTCAACGCCCAAAAGGAGCTGTTTTGGAGCTGTATTTCTGCCTCCGGTACCACTGATAGTGTTACCAATGACATTACTAATGGCTGTAGCATTCTCTTTTTTATTACCCGCTTCACCGCTACTGCTTTCAAAATTGCACAGGTAATTGAAATCTGCAAGATTCGGATTCTTTTGCTCTTTCCTATCTACACTGAGGATTTTTTCTAGCAGGAGGTCTACAGCCTTTCGCCTTGTATTCTTCAGCACGCCTACTGGAATGAAAATATCTTCATCCGCTTCGATTTCAACAGAGGCAGCCTCAAGAGGAGTATCTCCAAGGCTTTCCATTGCTTTTTTTATCTGCTCAACCGTAGTTGGGGCTTTCTTTGCTTCCTGTACAATATAATCGTCCGTGAATTCCACAATGGAAGCCTTTTCTCTTGTCTCCCTTCTCTCTATGAGCTTTTCATTTTCTTCTCTAATCACAACCGTAAACCGCTCTCCTTTTCTGGCTCTCACTTTCAGGCTTACAGGAAGTGTTTTCAGTCTTGTTTTTTGAAGGGTATAGAGGAGTTGTGTGTCTGTTGTTAAGTAGAGTTCATCCCCCCTCTGGACTGCTCTTCCGGTTTTCGAGCTAATCTCAAACCCTACTTTTTCACCTTTTTTTGCACTCTTTATACGCTCGCCTGAAATCGTGATTATGCCTGTAACTGCCGAGCCGAGCATTCTCTCCCGCGTGAAAATACTTATGCCGTCTTTTACCTGGATATTTTCATTCAACCTAACTGTAAGTTTCGTGTTCCCTTTTGAATGGGAAATATCAAGGACTTTTCCAAGGAAAGCCCCGTAGTTTGAGCTATATTTGGGATGGGATACGCCTTTTTCCCCGAGTATGAAACCTCTCGTAAAGCCCCTGTAAAAGAGTTTTGCAAGCTCGGATTCTTTTGATTCAAGTTCCTCTTTTGTTGGTTTTTCCCCTGGACCGCAGAAGCCTTGGACTGCGGCTTTATAGGCAGCAGCACTCGCAGTAACATATTCGGGCTTTTTCATCCGTCCTTCAATTTTAAGGCTTACGACTCCTGTTTTTACAATATCCTCAAGCCTTGTAAGTGTGGAGAGTTCGGCACAGCTTATGGGATAACTGCCACCGACATGCCTTTCATCAACTTCCTTGCCGTTTACCACGAACCTGTACCGACGTCGGCAGGGCTGGGCACAAGCTCCACGATTTGCACTCCTGCCATGCAAAAAACTGCTGAAAAGACACTTACCTGAATAGGAGTAGCAAAGGGCTCCATGGACAAAAACCTCAATCTCAGCGTTTGAGTGGTCCACTATGTCCTTTACCTCAGCTGCAGTAAGTTCCCTTGAAACTATAACCCTTTTTGCTCCCAGGCCTGCTAAAAAATCGACTCCTCCTTTATTGTGAATAGTCATCTGAGTGCTTGCGTGGAGCTGCAGGTCTGGGTAAATCTCTTTTAAAAGTCTGAGAAGACCAAGATCCTGAAAGATAATTGCATCGATTCCGGCTGCATATGCATGATCCACTATCTCAAGCGCCTGCTGTAGCTCTTTTTGCTTGATTGGGATATTGAGAGCCAGGTAAACAAGAACTCCATGTGAGTGAGCCAGTTTCACGGCTGCATCAAGGTCATCAAGAGTGAAATTCTTTGCACCCTGGCGGGCATTGAATTCACCGACCCCTAGGTATACAGCGTCAGCTCCTCCTCGAATTGCAGCAAGTAGAGCTTCTTCGTCGCCCACAGGAGCCAGGATTTCAGGGGGAATACAGGTAAAGTTTTTAGTAAGCATTTTAGATCAATTTGCTCTTTCCGGTAGCTGGAAGGTTTTTGTAAATATAAAGAAAGGGTTATGTAAACGATTTACATGAAAGCTTAGCAGCTTATAGGTTAATGAGTAAAGGTAGTGGGTAAAGGTAGTGGGTAAAGGTAGTGAGTAAAGGTAATAAGTTCAGTTTAGACGTAAAGGTGCTTCTCGCATAAAAATGGATGGGTAAGCCCTCGATCTTTTCCTGTTAGAGAAAACTTATTGTAAACCTGAAAACTTTAAACTTACTGCTGTCGTAAATATAATACATTTTAAACGATACCCACTCAATTTCAGCTCTATTTGTGCATATCTGCTAACTTAATAGCCTGTAATTGAATCTAAAGTTTTTCCAGAGTTTTTTGCTAAATCTGAACTATTTTTTCCACGTTTTTGGCTTTAAATCAATTAATACAAGTTTTTGCCTAAAATAAGACTAGTTTATCTACCTTAATGCTTTCGAGATCCCAGACTAAATAACCTGTTAAAATAAGAAAGAGTGCAAATCTATATATGCACACGAATATTTTTAAATATATAAAATTAGCTGTGATCAGATAACTATCTGAATATGGTTTTACTTGCTTTGTTGCACGATTCCACAGGATTCTTGGTTCGTTTGAATCCTCTTTTACCAGATAATAAACGGGGTGAAGCTTCGTAAAACGAATAAGTGTTGCAGGAATGCGCACTAATCAACCCACAGATTATATGCAGTTACCAGTTTGACACAGATAGACTGATTAATTCTGCAACAAGGCAGCTATACTTGAATCTGCATATTTTCAGAAGCTTCATCCAGGATGAATTATGACCTCGTTTGAACTATTTGAGAGGACAAAAGCTTATTGCTTTGATCCCTCAAAAATAGGTAAAACTTTAGGAAAATACCAAGCTTTACAGAAACATAACACAACCTACAACTCTTTGAAAAGGTTCTTCCACCTGGCAACAGCAAAAGTAGTCCCGGAGTTCCAAAACCAGGCCTCTGAAAAGATGGCTTTACAGCATAAGGAGGGCCTGGAATGGTAAATGATGACGAAATGAAATCCGGGAGTATAGCGAATCTGTTCTTGAAATTTGCCTTCCCAACAGTCGTGGGAGTTGTCATTGCTGGAATCCAGGGGATAATTGACGGCTTCTTTATAGGAAATACTATCGGGAGCCAGGGGCTCGCAGGAATCACCCTTGCCTATCCTGCTTATATGGTTATAGTCGCCGTAGGAGTAATTATCGGGATTGGTGCATCCAGTCTTACGGCCCTGCAACTTGGACAGGGGAATTTCAGCAGAGCCCTGGATATAGTACATAATGCTTTTTCTCTGTGTCTTCTTACAGGAGCAGTTTTTACTGTAGCGGGATTGATTTTTTGTGAAACCTCAATCAGTCTCCTTGGAGCCAGCGGACCTGCCCTTGCTTTTGCCCGCGAGTACCTCAGGATAATCTTCATGGGTTCGATCTTTATGATCCTTGCAATTGCCCTTGATCCGCTGGTCAGGAACGACGGGAAACCAAGGCTCTCTATGAATATCATGATTGCAGGAGTAGTCGTGAATCTCGTGCTTGACTATCTTTTTATCATGCGTATGGGCATGGGAATGTCAGGTGCTGCTATTGCTACAGTAATTTCCTTTGCTCTTCCGGCAATACTGCTCATGAATTACCTTTTTGGTAGCGAGGCAAAATTGAGACTCCGGCTTAAAGCCATGAAATTCAAGCTCGAAGCCCTGCTTCAGATCCTTAGAGCCGGTCTTCCTTCTTTTGTGATGCAGTTTTCACTGGCTCTCGTGCTCTTTATTTACAATTACATGTTGCTCAGGTACGGTTCAGAACTTGCGGTCTCAGCTTATGGCATTATAGGATATGTCTTTTCAATTTTCTCGATGCTTTTCGAAGGAATAGCTCTGGGAGTGCAGCCGATTATAGGCTTCAATTATGGAGCTGGCTATTATGAAAGAGTTTCAAAAACCTTGAAATTGACACTGCTTTCATGTATCCTTATAGGAATTTTCGGATTTGCGCTAATCTGCGCTTTTCCTGAAAGAGTGGTACAAATCTTCAGCCAGGACGACTCCGAACTTCTAAAAATTACTTTGCAAGGGATGAAGATCTTCATGTTCTCTTTGCTCGCTGAAGGTACCGTGCTCCTCACTGGTGTCTATTACCAGTCAATAAATAAGGTTAGGGCAGCACTCTTTATCTATCTGGGAAAGATCTTTGTTCTCCTTCTTCCCCTACTCTTCATCTTGCCGGCCTTCTTCGGTCTGGATGGAGTCTGGTCTGCATCTCCGGTTACGGAATATATAATGGCACTGGTGACGCTGGTCATGCTTTCAAAGGAATTTAAATTTCTCAGGCATAATGCAAAGGCAGAAGATAAGCAATCAGTTAGTACAAAAAAGGCATTGCCGGTAGTCAAAAACACTGGAAAGGCCGAAGTCGAGGAGAATTCCAGATTCGTTACTTTCAAGCCTGCTGAAAAAAGGGAGACCTCATGAGAGATTCCTTCCTGAAACTCCACTTTTAAGGATTAAAATTAGTACTTAAATAGGAGCAAAAATTCCCCTTTTCTTCTTTTCAACGAAATTGAGAATTTACTTCTTCTGATAGCTTACTTCTTCTCTTACCTTTTCTGCAGCAAGCAACTTAATAGGTTATATACCCAAAGAACAAATTTGTTGAAAATTTTTCTGAATCTAATGCCAAGATGTATATATGTTAAGGAAAATAATTTAGTATGTTAGGTTAAGAACTTAAAAAGAATAAGAGATAAGGAAAAACGTTGATCTCGATGACAGACAAAGGAAGTATGAGAGAAAAAACCCTTAAAATAGAGAGGCTTGTAAGCTACCTTCTGCCAGTAACTATATTCTCCCTGGCTTTATGGACCCTGGATAGACAGATACATCATTTGCACTCGATGTATATTATCAAGAATATTTCTAATACACCACTGAGCCACATAGAGCTTGCATTCTTTTTGACTTTCTTAAGCTATTTTGCTTTAACAGGTTACGATTACCTGGCAGTTCGTCATATTAATCACCCTCTGCCTTATAAGCAGACCGCTAAGGCTTCTTTTATCAGCACATCGATAAGTTATAGCATCGGCTTTAATATTCTGACGGGCAGTTCTCTCAGGTACAGGTTATATTCTCAATGCGGGCTGGAATTACGCCAGATCTGGGAAATTGTAGTTTTTTGTATTTCCACCTTCTGGATCGGTTTTTGCTTTGTAGGAGGTCTACTTTTCACATTCTATCCTGTCAAGCTGTCGGATTACGCACCCGAAATTCCTGTCCAGTTAAACGTTATCGGAATTCTATTACTGCTATTTGTTATTGTTTATTTTGTTTTCTCATTCAGGAAACGAAATCTCAAGATTAAGGAATACAAGATCAGGATTCCTGAACCAAAAATAGCTTTCTTACAGCTTGCCTTATCTTCAATAGATTACCTGCTTTCAGGAAGCATTATCTACTTTCTTCTGCCCTCAAATCCACACCTTACCCTGCTTCATGTACTCGTATTCTTTGCGCTGGCGCAGATCATAGGTCTTATAAGCACTGTACCTGGAGGGCTTGGAGTCTTTGAGACTCTTATGCTTTTTATGCTAGAGCCGTATTTCGGCGTGGTTGACATAGTAAGGCCGCTTCTTCTCTTCAGGGCAATTTACTATTTTATTCCTTTTCTGATCGGGTTTCTGGCACTTATTTTCTATGAATATGAAGAGAGAGCAGAGGCACTTAAAAGAATTGGGAAAGTTACATATTCAAACTTATCAGAACTAGCACCTCAGATCTTTTCTGTTCTTACTTTTCTTGGAGGTGTTTCCCTTCTTTTTTCCGGAGCCTTGCCTTCAAATCCCAAATATCTTCACGATTTCGCTTACATTGTTCCTCTGCCCCTTATAGAAGTCTCCAGATTTTTTGGCAGCATAATGGGTGTATTGCTCCTGCTCCTATCAAACGGACTCTGGAAAAGAATCGATGGAGCCTATATCCTCTCCCTTGCCGTTCTTTTGATGGGCGGGGGTTTTGCTCTCCTGAAAGATTTTGATTATCATGAGGCTCTGGTCCTTTTTATCATATTTCTCTTTTTGCTTCCGTGCAGGAAATATTTTTACAGAAAATCCTCGCTTATGCACCAGTCGTTTAGCGTGAAGAACATAATTGCTATAACTCTGGTGTTTGTAAGCTTTGTCTGGCTTGGGTTTTTTTCGTACAGGAATGTAGAGTATTCAAACGAACTCTGGTGGCAGTTCGGGGTTAATTCCCAGGCATCCAGCTTTTTAAGGGCGACAGTTGGAGTCTTCTTTCTGCTGCTGGTTTTTGGAACGGTAAAAATGCTAAGCCCTTTTTCCAAAGATATTCACATGCCAGGAAAAGAAGAAATGGAACTTGCAAAAACAATTATTAATCAAAATCAAGAAACCTCAGGAAACCTGATATTTGCAGGCGACAAATACCTGCTCTTTGATGACGAAAAAAAAGCTTTTTTGATGTATGGGATTTCGGGGAGGACCTGGGTTGCAATGGGAGACATAGTTGGAACCAGCACTCAGGCAAAAGAGCTTATTTGGGATTTTTTTGAAATGAGTAAACTACACCAGGGCAGGGCTGCTTTTTATGAAGTGAGTGAAAAATATATTCCTGTTTATCTTGACCTTGGTCTTACCCTAATAAAAATTGGGGAAGAGGCAAAAGTTTCCCTTGAAACTTTTACCCTGGAAGGAAGTGCAAGCAAAGATTTCCGCTACACAATAAGGAACGTAGAGAAAAAAGGGTATAAATTTGAAGTTGTCTATCCTGAAGAAGTTGTAGGTCTCATGCCTGAGCTAAAACGAATTTCGGATGCCTGGCTGGAATTGAAAGCAGGAAAGGAAAAAAGATTCTCAATTGGGTTCTTTGACGAGAAATACTTGAGCAATTTCCCGGTCGCTCTTGTCAGGGACGAAGCCGAAATCGTCGCTTTTGCAAACATATGGACTGCAGCAGAAAAGGAAGAACTCAGCGTTGACCTTATGCGCCATAGCCCTGATGCCCCTGATCGGACAATGGAATATCTTTTTGTCAAGCTCATGCTCTGGGGAAAAGAACAAGGGTACAAACGTTTTTCCCTTGGAATGGCTCCCCTTTCAGGGCTTGAAAATCGACAGTTTGCTCCAATCTGGCATAAAATCGGGTCTCTAATTTTTGCCCATGGAGAACACTTTTATAATTATAAAGGACTGCGAGATTTTAAAGAGAAATTCAATCCAGACTGGAGCCCGAGATATATCGCGCTTCCCAAAGGATTCAAACAGGGCATTGCCTTAAAGGATATAGCAACCCTCATTTCAGGGGGAATGAAAGGAATTTTCTCGAAAGAAAGCAAAAATACAGCAATTCCTATAGTACATCAGGTTCCGGAAAAACTGCCAGAATAATTTTTTAAATATTTTGCCAGCTGAAGGTTTCTTTTTAACCTATTTTCCGGCTGAATATTTCTCTTTAACTTATTTGCCGGCAAAATATTTCTCTTTAACTTCTCAGCTGGCTAAACATTTTTAAATCATTTTTTCAAATTTATCCAGCACTAAAAACATAAATTCCTTTGTGCCGGCCAGATATTCTTGCTGCCCGAGTATTTCCTGTTTTTTCTGAACAAAAGGCCCATTTGCCATCCCATTTCCAAATATCTCTATTAAGGACTGAATTCTTTCTTCATTTATTTCAGGATGAAATTGAAGTGCTATAACCCTGCCGTTATGGATAAATCCCTGATTCTTGCAACCCTCGCTTTCAAAAAGGTGAACAGCCCCTGCTGGCAGGTCAAAAGTCTCGCCATGCCAGTGAAAAACTGTAATCTCTTCCGGCAGTCCTTCAAGAAATCCTGACTTATTTTCGCCCCCGGAAGTCCCTACAGGAAACCAGCCCATTTCTATGTACCTGTTTTCATAGACGCGGGCTCCCAGAAAGTCAGCAAGCAATTGCGCGCCAAGGCAGATTCCAAGTGTCGGTTTTCCTGCTTCGATTGCCTGCTTGATAAACTCTTTTTCATCTCTTAGCCAGGGGTTTTCTTTATAGTCATAAACTCCAATCGGGCCGCCCATGATGATAAGAAGGTCAAAAGAATCAATTTTGGGAGGGTTTTTCGTTTCGTAAAAACGGGTTGATTCAAACTGGTGGTTTTTGATTTCTATATATTCTTCAATGGTGCCGAGGGTGTTTATGGAGGAATGCTGGAGAACGTGGATTTTCATGAGAGATCAAGTTATAGTTTTTCAACTTAATATTTACACTTAATTCATTCAAAACTTTACTGAGTGTCCAACTTTTGCATTTATTTCCCTTTAATCGAAGACGGTTCGTTCCACCCGCGTCGGAAGTGGTACAAAAGTATTGCTTTTATTCCTGCGCCTTGTGGGAAATTCCCATCCACTTCGAAAATCCAGAAGGTATTCGGCTGAAATAAACTTATTTATATTCCAGAATGTAGTTATAAAACTGATCAAGAATGAGGTTTGACACTTTAATACGCAGTTTTCTGATAGCCGTTTTAGTACCACTTATAGTAGTAATTACTGAGGCAGCTTACTACGGCCTACATCCTGAGAATACGTCTGCCATCAGTAGTATTGGTTATTCTGTTACCAGTCCATTTTTCAATAATTTCTCAGATCTAACCAGCCCTCTAAACCTGACAATACTCGGTATAATATTCATCTGCACCTTTGCGATAGCCTTAATTAAGATATCTAAACAAGAAAGATCTAAGCCCCGTTAATAGGCATTAACTTGTACACTTGATTTTACAGCCCTGAGAAGACACAATCATGCTTTTCAACCTTACTATAATGTTCGACTAAACAATTTCGATTTTTATTTAGCCAGAAAAACAGTTTTTCAAAAGCTGATAAAAGAACACTCTACTTTTTATTTTTATTTTATACCAGCCAGGATCAGCTTATTTGAAACTCTCAAGGTTTTCTTTTCATATTTTTGTATCTGTGTTTTGGAATTTCCATCAAATTCGACTCATCACAACCTTCTTACAGAGCAGTTTTCTCAAATTGCAATATTTAGAAATGCAGGCTTTAATAGAATTTTTTACAATCCAGATTAAGCCAACATTATAAAAATTGTTAGTGTCATAAATAAAAAGTAAATAAAGGGTGAGAATAAACTGTAAAGAGAAGGGAAAATAATGGGAAATGGGGAAAAATTATATTTGATAGCTTTAACTTCAGCAGTTTTTATTTTCTTTTTTTTAACTTCCACACTACCTATTGCATTGGCAAAGGAAGTTACGGTAAATGACGACTCCGAAGCGGATTTTGTATCTATTGAAGAAGCAATAAATAGTTCATCGGCTGGAGATATGATTTTAGTTTCTCCGGGTATTTACAACGAGAGTGTGGATATAAACATACAAAATATAAGTGTTCTTTCTAAGTCTGGAAATCCTGAAGATACTATTGTTCGGGCTTTTAATGTAAGCGCGAATAATATTGCTGTAAGCGGATTTAGTATACAGGAAAGTTTAACTTTAAAAGGCCCTAGGAGTGAACCCTCGTACGTTAGAATTGAAAACTGTACCGTTAAAGATAACAGGTTTTCAGGACAGGGTGTTTACACCACTGAGTGTTATAACTCTACTATTGCCAATAATTCATTTTTAGGAAAAAACTCAGGTATCAGTCTAGATGGTTATTATTCCACGATTTCTGACAATATAGTTGTTGATGGAAGTATCAGCATGTCTGCGGATTCAGGTAACAACATCCTGATTAATAATACCCTTTTGAAAGGTAGTATAGGATTCGGGGGTGGTTATGGAAATAAGATAATTGGAAACAAAATTTCATCTACTGAGGGAAAATGCGGAATTTGTTTCTCCGAGTGCAGTAGTAATATTATTGATAATAATACAGTTTCCAATGCCAGCTGGGGTATTATGATGCCTTTCTTTTCTGGTGATAACCAGATAACAAATAATACATTAACCTCAAACAAGGTAGCAATCCTTATTGCTCACTTCTCTGGCGGGAATGTGATTAAAAATAATACAATTTCAAACAACAGCATTGGCATATCACTGGATGATTATGCTCTGATAACTGACAACAGGATAGAATTGAATAAAGAATGTGGAATCTATCTTGAGCATTCCGGCGATTTTGACAATTATTCTGGCGACGGCCTGATTTATAATAACTTATTCAATAATACGGTTAACCTCTTCAATAGTACTAGAACTTTCGATTCCGGTGATGTCGCAGATAGTCCTGTCTTGAACACTACTAAAACGCCAGGAATAAACATTGTAGGCGGGCCTTACTTGGGCGGGAATTTCTGGGCAAAACCTGATAGAACCGGATTTTCCCAGATATGTACTGATTCCGATGGAGACGGTATTGGCGATTTGCCCTATAAGATCAACGGGAATGAAATTGATTATCTTCCGCTCGTATCCGTATCCAGAGCGCAGGAATCAATAATTCCCACTGCAAACTTCAGTACTAATCTAACATAGAAAAAAGGATCAGGATCCTAAACTACCTATTGCAAGCTGTTCTTCAGCCCCGATTTAAGGAATTCTCTCATCTGCTTTCAGTCTACCAATCTTTCTGAAAAATGTAGTAAGAAAGAAGGAACTGAGACTTTGAGAATGAAGAAGCTCTGTGAAATTCGACCTTACAGAGACGCAACTTATGTAATATTTGTAAGCTCTCATACAGAAATACTGAGTTAACTGAACCTTCCGATAAGTGCGCTTATGCTTTCACTTGTAACCATACCTATTACGCGGTTTTCGGAATCGATTACGGGAAGCGCGGAAATTGAGTAATCTTCCATTATTGAGGAGGCAGTCTCGATTTTCTCGCCTGAGAATACGTATTTCACGTCACGAGTAATTATCTCATCCAGTTCGGTGATTTTGCAGGCAACAGCTTTTGTAATGTCCCAGGAGGTGACTATGCCTTCGAGCTTTCCGTCCTCGGATACGACAGGCAGATGGTTTATTTTCTTTTTTACCATGAGTACTGAGGCATTTTCTATCGTTTCATTTCTGGAAACCGAATAGAAGTTCTGGTACATGATGTCGCTTACCAGAATCTGAGAGAGAAAGCCCCTTATAAGGTAGTTGATCTGTCCTTCTTCAAGCAAAAAAGCATCATGCCCGTACTGAGACCGGATTTCCTCGTATTTTGCATCAACCCCGTTTGCGGTAAGTGCCGATACGATTTCCTGGGATTGATAGGGGGGATAGAGCCAGTCTGATGTTATGGAAATCACGAGATATTTTGCAGTAACTCCGGAAAAGCCCTCTATAAGAGACCCGTTCTTTGAAAGGTCAAAGAAATCCACGGCTTTCGTAATATAGAGATAGGAATTGGCATCAAAACGCTTAGTAAAGGTGTTTCCCTGGTGATTGAGGTAGCTTTCGACCTGAAAATTCGAAGAACGATCAGGGAAGGTTTCTGAAGAGACTTTCGACAGATCCTGACCTTCTTTCTCCTGCTGGTCTCTTCCAAACTTCTTCTGCATCGAAGCATCGCTTAAATATGTAATATGACCTATCATGCGGGCAAGCGCTAAGCCCTGTGCAGGGATTTCCTTCCCGTAATAGTTTCCCCCATTCCATTTCGGGTCATCAGTTATGGCTTTTCTTCCAATTGCCCCGAATGCAATTTGCTGCGGGGTTGAGGATGCGGTTGTTGCTATTGCAATCGCTTTTTTAACCATCTTGGGATAACTGACTGTCCATTGAAGTACCTGCATTCCACCCATTGAGCCGCCTGCAACTGCAAAAAGTTGTTTTATTCCCAGGTGATCTACAAGCTTTTTCTGGGCATTTACCATATCTGCGATCGTAAGTACAGGAAAAGAGATCCCGTAGGGTTTTCCGGTTTCAGGATTAATAGAAGAAGGACCTGTAGAACCTTTACAGCCTCCTATGACGTTTGAACAGACGATGCAGTATTTTTCCGTGTCAAAGGCTTTGTTAGGGCCTATTACAATGTTCCACCAGCCTGGCTTTTTGTCGCCCGCATGAAACCCTGCAGCATGAGCGTCGCCTGTGAGAGCATGGCAGATCAGGATAACATTACTCTTATCTGCGTTCATCTTCCCATACATCTCATACTCTATTTTGACATGGGAAAGAGTCTTTCCACTCTCAAGCCTGAAAATTTCGGGGATTTCATAACTCATTGAGCGGACTATCCCTAGATTCTGGCCTTTTTTTCCCGAAAAAAAGTTTTTAAAGGAAGGAATCTGGGTCGAGATTTCCATATTCAAACCTCGGAAAGTGCCTGCTCAATATCGAAAATCAGGTCTTTTGCATCCTCTATTCCTATAGAAAGCCTGATAAAATCCTCAGTTACTCCACAAGCTGCCTGCTCTTCCTTTGATAGCTGTTCATGGGTGGTTGAAGCCGGATGGATTACAAGGCTTTTTGCGTCCCCGATATTTGCAAGATGAGAAAATATCTCAAGCCCTTCGATAAATTTTTTACATTCTCTGGCTCCACCTTTGATTCCGAAACCTATTAGTGCGCCGGAACCTGATTTAAGATATTTCTTTGCAAGCTCATGGCTGCTATGGGATTCAAGCCCAGGATATGAAACCCAGGAAACCTTTGGGTGCTTTTCCAGGAATTTGGCAATTTCCAGGGCGTTATCACAGTGTTTTTTCATTCTGAGAGGCAGAGTTTCAAGCCCCAGAGTAAACAGGAACGAGTTAAAGGGAGAAATGCATGCTCCGGTATCCCTAATGAACTGCACCCTGGCTTTTGTAATAAAGGCTGCCTTTCCAAAGGCTTCCTTATATTTCAGGCCGTGGTATCCGGGATCAGGCTCGCAGATTTCAGGGAATTTTTCAGGGCCCCAGTCAAAATTTCCGGAATCAACAATAACTCCTCCTACAGAAGTTCCGTGGCCGCCAATGAATTTGGTTGCCGAATACACAACGATATCAACTCCATGTTCAATTGGCTTTAAGATCAGAGGAGAAACAGTATTGTCCACAACAAGGGGAATGCCTGCGGCATGAGCAATTTCTGCGAGTTTCTCAAAATCAGGAATGTCAAGCCCGGGATTCCCTATCGATTCTACGTAAAAAGCTTTTGTTTTTTCGGATATCGCATTTTTGAATTCCTCAGGCTTACCGACTTCTACAAATTTTACGGTTCTTCCTAGCTTGGGGAAAGTATAATTGAAAAGCTCGTAGGTTCCTCCGTAAAGCTTATCCCCTGAAACAATCTCGTCTCCGGGTTTTGTAAAAGTGAGCAGAGCGGTTGTAATTGCAGCCATTCCTGAGGCTACTGCGAGGGCGCCTACGCCTCCTTCAAGGGCAGCTATCCTTTTTTCAAAGACATCGGTTGTGGGGTTCATAAGGCGCGTATAAATATTGCCTTCTTTCCTAAACCCAAATAAGTCAGCAGCTTCCTCAGCGTCTTTAAACACATACGCTGCAGTCTGATAAATCGGAACTGACCTTGCTCCTGTAGTCGGATCAGGTTTTGCGCCTGCATGCACGGCAAGGGTAGAAACTCCGAGGCTCCCAAATTTCTTTTTTGTACAACATTCCTTATTTTCCTTATACTGTTTTTCATTTAGGTTTCTGTTTTCATCCGTCATTTATCTTACCTCAAGACTAGATTTATCTGCTATCCACCACTATTTCTCAGCGTCTTTCTATTCGACTTCTTTTCAGCTATTTTTAAGAGTCAGGAGTGAGAATCGAACTCACGTATCTCCGGGTTGCAGCCGGAGGCATAGCCTCTCTGCTATCCTGACACCTGTACTCTTTTTACATATGGCCACAATCACGACCACACCTTCACAATTGTGACGCTAGTATAAATAATTATCGCTGATAATAAGAAAACACAGTAGTATATAAATAAATATAACTATAAGTAATATTTAGAGCGTTCTTTGCAAAAAAATCACGGAAAAGACTCTGATGTCTTTTCCTTTAATTTAATTTCCGCTAATCTCAAGCATTCTATCCAGAGCTTTTCTGGCTTTTACCCTTATATGCTCCGGGACATGGATTTCATATTCCATATTCTGCAGGCTATTCAGGATAGACTCAAGAGTGATTTTTTTCATATTATAGCAAAAAGCCTTCTCGGATACAGGATAGAATTTCTTATTCGGGTACTTTCTTTTCAAGTTTCGAACAATTTCCTTTTCGGTTCCGATTATAAATTCCTTGGAGTTGGAACCTTCCGCCTCTTTTATAATTCCTGAAGTGCTGAGAATCCCATCTGCAAAGTTCAGAACTTCAGGCCTGCACTCGGGATGTGCAAGAAATTCAGCTTCAGGATGTAGCTTTTTTAATTCCTGTATATCTTCCTCACTGATATTATCATGAACATGGCAGAATCCAGGCCAGAGATGTATCCTTTTATCAGTGTGAAGGGATACGAAAGCTCCCAGGTTCTTATCCGGAATAAATATAATCTCCCGGTCTTCAATTGAATTTACCACATTTATCGCATTTGCCGATGTACAGCAGATATCGGATTCGGCTTTTACGGCGGCCGAACTGTTCACGTAGCATACGACTGCAGCTTCAGGATGTTTTTCTTTTGCAGCTCGTAAAGACTCCGCAGTAACCATGTCCGCCATAGGGCAGCCTGCATCGGGTACTGGTAAGAGGACTGTCTTTTGAGGAGAAATTATTGCTGCCGATTCTGCCATAAAGTGAACGCCTGCAAAAACTATGATATCGGCTTTTGAATTAACTGCGGCTTTACAAAGAGAAAGAGAATCGCCGACAAAATCCGCAACTTCCTGAACTTCGCTTCGTGTGTAAAAGTGAGAAAGAATTACTGCATTCCTTTCGGCTTTGAGTTTTTTTATTTCTTCTATAATTAACTCGTTTTCCATAATGATCTTATTCCTTATAACGCAAGGATTGTTCCTCATACTGAAGGAATAACCTGCAAAAAAGTTTTTTCCCTATTTTTTAACTTAATTTATATTCTCTGCCGTAATGACTGGGCAAGTGACTTTTTTAAATTTAAGAAATTAATGAATATTTTAAATTTAAGAAATTAATGAATACTAATGACGGGTATAAGGAGTGAATGAGAGATGAATGACGAATTTAAGGAATGAATGAAGGACAAATAATAAAGTTAAGAAGTAAGTAAAAGAAAAGTGAAAGACGAATTCATAAATAACTTCATTTTCTTTTATTGATCCTACATACCGGACAATTCTCGGTTTTATTAATCTTCAGTTCACTGAAAGAACACGAAAGCCCATCCCATAATAACAGGCGATTTTCCAGAAGCTTTCCCTGTCCTGTTAAGTACTTAATCGCTTCATTAGCCTGGATTGAGCCTATTACCCCTGGAGTTGTTCCAAGGATCGGAAATACTTCTTTTTTAAAAGAAGCTGGAAAAATACAGCAGAGACACGGTGTTTTTCCCGGAATTATTGTTGTTACCTGGCCTCTGTATCCTGAGACCGCTCCATGAATTAAAGGTATATTTCTTTCCACTGCAAGCCTATTCAGCAAGTGTCTTGTATCAAAATTGTCCAGCGCATCTATTATCAGGTCGCAGGGAGGAACTACTGAACCTGCATTCTCATCGGTGATTTTTTCCCTGATTGTCTCGACTTTTATTTCCGGATTCAAGGAGAGGAGCTTTTCTTCTGCGGATTTGATCTTCTCTCTTCCAACGTCCTTTTCATGATGGAGAAATTGCCTGTTGAGGTTGCTGAGTTCCACAGAATCAAAGTCTGCAAGTATTATTTTTCCAACCCCTGCGACTGCAAGGTAAGTGGAAATCGGAGATCCTAGTCCTCCTGCCCCGGCAACAAGTACTTTTGCTTTTTTTAATTTTTCCTGACCTTCTTCTCCAAAAAGCATTATCTGCCTGATATATTTTTCTGCTGTATATTTCTCCATTTATGTGCTCCGGGATTTCAATGTACTATAGTTTTCAAGAGCTGGTCATAAGAGCCGGGATTATTCATCCCATGGCTCAAGCCCTTTTTTCTTTAGATAATCATTAATTGCCTCGTGGATCGCCTCTTCTGCAAGCATTGAACAGTGCATTTTTATTGGAGGAAGGCCGTCAAGGGCTTCTGCAACGGCTTTGTTCGAAAGTTTCCAAGCCTCTTCAAGGGTTTTTCCTTTAATCATTTCGGTTGCCATACTGCTTGATGCAATTGCAGCTCCGCATCCGAAGGTCTGGAACTTCACGTCCACAATCCGATCATCCTCAACCCTGAGGTAGATTTTCATTATATCTCCGCACTTCGCGTTCCCAACCTCTCCTACGCCATCACTGTTCTCAATGCTTCCCATGTTTCTTGGGTTTGAAAAATGATCCATTACTTTAAGGCTGTAATCCATAAGTTGCCCTCCAATGCTATTTTTCAATTAGTGAATTTCTTTCTGATTATTTCCATACAGATTTCCAGAACAGGTTTTTATTCAAGCCC
>JAMXLQ010000096.1 GCA_024280975.1 Methanosarcina sp. | reverse complement strand
CCAATTAACAAACATAGGAATTTTGTATTCTTTTAACTTTGAACAAAACCGGAAAATTTATTATAGTACTGAAGTTTCTCCAACTATTATTAAAATCTTCAGCCCTCATTAAATTTTATGAATTTTTTTAAAATACTGTGACCCTAGTGATTTTATGGGATAGCCAGTAAACAGAAATAAAAGGTTAATCGGTTTAATTTATTTTAGAAAGGAGTATATAGCGGTTAGTCAAGTGAGGTAATAAAATGAAAAATAAAATATTGACATTAATAATAAGTATATTTTTTATACTGAACTTCCCACTTTTATGTACAGCAACAGCAAGTGCCTCCCATACAAGTCAAAACGTGACTTATTCTGATAATGTAACTCCTGTAAACGACACAATCACTAATGATACACCAATTTCAAGTCAAACCATAACTGTATCTCCAGGAGAGTCAATACAAAAAACTGTAGACAAGGCAAACCCAGGCGATACAATAATTGTTAACAAGGGACAATATTCTGAAGAAGTTAACATTACAACTCCCAAGTTGACATTAAAATCTAATCATGCTGAAATAAAAGGCCTTACTATTAAAGGTTCTGGCACTAAAATATATGGATTTTACGTACACGGAGATGGTGTTGGTATTGCAGAAAATACTGTAGACTGCACTATTAGAAATTGTATTGTAAATAACACACAGCATGGTTTTTATGATTGTATACGACTGTCAGGTGCTGGAAACGCAACTATTCGAAATAATACAATTCTAAATGGAAATAATGGCATTGTTTTAGGAAAAAGTGCAGGCAATACAGTTCTAAATAATCTTATATATAATTGTAATATCGGTATTGGAAGTTATGATGCTGGTAGCGACATAATTGAAGGAAATACTATAAGATATTCTAATGAAGGACTTCATTTTGAAGTTACATCTCCTCACAACATAATTGACAGGAATGTGATTAAACTTAATAAAGTAGGTATTTCAACTGTAGATAGAGATGCTTTATCCAATAGTTCAATTTATAATAACTACTTTAATAATACGGAAAATCTAAAATTAGATTCAAACTTAATTAATATGACATGGAATGTAAAGAAAACTAAACAAACAAACATCGTTAAAGGAAAATACATAGGCGGAAATTACTGGAGCAATTTTTCAGAAACAGCGCCTGATAAGGATGGAAATGGAATTGCTGATGTACCGTATACGATAAGTAAAGGCAATATTGATAATTATCCTCTTGTACATCCTAAAGATACTGCCTCTTTTGACGATGATATTGTTCCAGTCACTCCAAAATGTCCTGATGTAAATGATAGTGAACCTTCACATGAATATGAAGATCAAAATAATGTTAAACCAGATTCAAAAAAGTCTTATAAATCAGATTCTATAGATTCTGATAAAAATGATTTTAGTTTAAATATTAATGCACAAAATGGCACATCAACGTTTAATTTAACTGTAAGTGATACTTCTAAGGTTGTGAGTCATATAAAAAATTTCATTTCCAAACATGAAAATGAATTAGTTCATATATTCCGTGAATTTTTAAAAATGTTTGAGAACTAAGTGAATAAATATATTCACTTTATTTTTCTCTCTTCTTTCATATCACCTCACCTGTTATGTTTTATTTCAACGTTTGACGAAAGATGTATGAGAGTATAATTATAATGGTTTTGTAGAAAACCTATCTAAATTAGTTTCAAGAAACTGAAATTAAACATGTAAAATGGAAATTATTTAATTCAATAGGTGGAGATTAGTTACTTCTGAGGATTTCTACAAAGCCAAAAATAAAATATATCAAAAATTGGAAAAAAGATATGGAAAGATCTGGCTTGGGTTTACTGCTTTAATCCGTCCACAAAGTCTCCCATTCTATCCAATGCTTTTTTAATATCATCTATGGATGCTGCGTAGGCACAGCGCAGGAAACCTTCACCTGCCTCTCCAAAGACATCTCCGGGAATTGTAACGACTTTCTTTTCATCCAGAAGCCGCTCTGCAAACTCCGAGGAAGAGAGACCGGTATTCCCCATATAGGGAAAAGCGTAAAATGCCCCTTTAGGATTGCCGCATTCAAGCCCTATCCTGTTAAAGCCTCTGACAATAAAATGCCTGCGCCGGTCATATTCCCGAACCATCCGTTCCATTTCCTCTTTTCCATTGCGGAGCGCTTCAATAGCTCCGATTT
This sequence comes from Methanosarcina sp., assembly GCA_024280975.1. Lineage (GTDB taxonomy): Archaea > Halobacteriota > Methanosarcinia > Methanosarcinales > Methanosarcinaceae > Methanosarcina. Next base: position 3,511 of record JAMXLQ010000096.1, on the reverse strand, counting down.
GAGCAGTTATGGGAGCGCACAGCATGGAGTACTGATGGATCATCATCATTGAATGGATGATCTCGGGAGAACCCATCGCAAAACCAAGCCTAAGTCCTGTCATTGCATAGGCCTTGGAGAATCCGTTGAGCATGACAGTGCGCTCTTTCATGCCATCAAGGGAAGAGAATGGAACATGCTTGCCTTCATAGGTCAGGCACTCGTAAACTTCGTCCGAGATAACAAATAGATCATTATCCACAACAAGATCAGCAATATCCTCAAGGTCTTCCTGTGTCATAATCGCTCCTGTAGGATTGTTCGGGAAGTTAAGAATTATTGCTTTTGTCTTGTCTGTAATTGCAGGTTTGAGAGCTTCTGCAGTCAGGCTAAATTCATCATCCCTGTGGGTGGAAACGATAACAGGCTTACCTCCTGCGAGAACCACAGAAGGTACATATGCCACATAGGAAGGCTGGACGATAATAACCTCATCGCCTGGATTGACCACTGTCCTTACTGCTATATCCAGGGCTTCACTCACACCTGTTGTGATGAGTATCTCGGATGAAGGGTCATAGTCCAGACCGTAACGCCTATAATAAGTTCTGGTAAGTTCGTCTCTGAGCTCCGGAAGCCCGTAATTTGAGGTATATGAGGTTTGCCCTTTTTCCAGAGAATGAATACACATCTCACGGATGTGCCACGGAGTAATAAAGTCAGGCTCTCCTACACCAAGGGAGACTATATCCTCAAGTCCGGAAACCAGATCAAAAAAACGGCGTATTCCTGAAGGTGGAATATTTTTCACAGTATTGGCAACAAACTTAGAAGGATCACATTGAGGTCTCAAGCAAAACACCCCTGTAAAAAACTGAATGAGTAAAATAAAATGTAAAATCGAATAGGAGATCAGGTTCTTAACCAGTTAAGATTAAAATGATACCGGTAGCCTTTTAATTGATTCAGGCTCATGGAGGATAACTCCATCTTCTTTATAGGTTTTCAGTACGAAGTGGGTTGATGTGCTCTGTACCTGATCAAGGGTTGCAATCTTCTCTGCTACGAAAAAGGCCACATCCTTCATCGATTTCCCCCGGACAGTAAGGGATATGTCATAATTCCCAGATAAGAGCCTGACTGACCGAACTTCCGGGAACTTATAGATTCTTTCTGCAATTGCCTGATAGCCCTGATTGCGCTCGAGAGTGACCTTCAGTTCAATCACGGCATAAACGTAATTTTCCCCAACCAGATCCCAATCCACTATGGTCTTGTAGTGCCGGATAACTCCCGTATCTTCAAGTTTTGCGATTGTCTGGGAAACTTCCTGTGCAGACATATCTGTAAGGGATGCGATTTCCTCTGGACTTGCTCGGGCATCATTTTCAAGAATTTCCAGTATATGTCGAATCTGTTCATCCATATTAGTCACCGGCACAAAGTAAGGGAATTTAACAAAAAACTCCATTTGAAGGGTATAATTGTATACCCATCTAAGGGTAAATTGTATATGAGGTTATTCAATTAATACAGCGTTTACAACTCCATCCTGCCCTGGTCTGCTTGTAACTCTCGCAGTTCCCATGGGAGTCCTTATGACTGAGCCTTTTGTCAGGATATTACGTCTAATATAGTGTTTGTTTGCAGTATTGTCGATAACTGTCTCAATGGGGGCAGAAACGGTCTTTCCGTCTTTGGGGTTGGTTACATTTGCAATATTGCACTGAAGAAGTCTTACCTTCCTGTTACCTCCCATTGTGTGGACATTTTTCCTCTTCATCTCACTTATACGGGTCTCCGCAGATTCGCGGCCCATTTCAAACTTGCGCTTCCCGCGGGCAGCAATAACTTTCCCACCGGTCACTTTTCTTCTAGAGCTACCTTGCCATCTCATATTAAAACCTCATCGTGTATTGAAATTGTAATTAATATTGTCCTTATGATTATGTTGTACTTTTCTGATTGTGAACTACTTAATCCTGATGATCCGAATGGTGATCTTGTCAGGGCAAAAGCACACCTTTCAGTTGCTTAATTACTCTGATTATATATTAAGTATATTAACAGGAGTACTTAAATTAGCATATTTGCTATGGACTAATCAATACAAGTAGAATCGTATAAGAACTTTACGATTAGTCAATCCGTGAAAAACTCAATTTGCATTCTATCTGCACGCAGGTGCCCGTATCCTTAAAAAGTCAAAAATTAAGTTCAAGAGACAAACTTTTTCACAAATGCAGGGAAGGAAAAGGGACATGCTCAAAAATTATATAAAAAGAGGTGAATAAATTCCCTTGCAGATTTAAAGCTAAAATCGTGATTTTTAAATTTAAATGTTAGGACCTCAAAGCATGAAGACATAGATTAGGAGAGAAAAATGATGGTTACAGAAATCTCATTGAACACCATATGTGGACATACCACAAAAATAATTGCCACAAAAGAGGGAAAGATCACTCACATACATGTTAAGACTACATGCGAAAAACTCAGGAAATGGGGTACACATTTTGATATGGGAATGAAGGACCTTATGGGTGGACCTGAAACCATACTTAGCCAGAAAATGGCTGAAGCGCCCCTTACACCTACCTGTCTCGTCCCAGCAGCAATAATGAACGCTTGCTGGCTCGAAAACGGCATGATTTCGAAGAATCTTGCTCGAGAAATGGGCAAAATGGAGATTATATTTGATAAGTTAGAGTGAATTTGAAGTTATGTATTTGATGATTGATTGGTCTATAATCTTGATTTGTTGTTTGAAGCTAAAAAAGAGGCAAAAAAGATTCGAATTCTAAATTATATTAACCTTGAAATGTTTAACAAAATGTATACCGTTTGAAAAATTACCTTACTTGTAGAGGTCGCCACAGCCGGCGACTTCATAATGAGTCTTAATATCCCTCTCTCATGCTGCCATCTTTCCTCGTTTCTGTGCAATAACTCTGCCTTTTGCCGGGTTCTTGCCATCGGGAAATGGCTCTGTAACAACACTAGCAGTACATGCAGCTCTGAGCTCTGCCTCATTTGCATTAATAGTCTTATGAGACCAACCCTCTGGATATTCTTCAAAGTAGCTGTACAAGATATGATGGACAGCTTGCTGGTATGTGCCACGGCATCCAACCCAATAGCACATAAGAATATCATAAAATTGACTGTCGATTACGGCTGCTATACTTTTTCCTTTACCGCGTTTGCGCTCGGTGCTGACTTCAATCTCACAATCGGCTTCAATCTGCTCTTTACTTCTCTGTAATGGGCTGTACTTGAAACTTGAATAAAAGATATCTCGTAGCACGTCCGACCATGTACATGAACGTTCTCGGGCCAGTGCATCAATCTTGGGAAGGATGTCTGCATTAACGAACTCATTTCGGTTTATGGTAATTGTCGGCATGTAAATATATAGGGTTTGAACATATATAGGAATTTTTATCAATGCATATATATAGTGTTAAATTTATGGTTTGTACATTCTAAATATATATTCTATATATTTAGAATGTACAAAGTTTGTAAGTAC
>JAMXLQ010000095.1 GCA_024280975.1 Methanosarcina sp. | reverse complement strand
CTGCCTTGAAGATGGAATTGATATCCTTGCCCCAGGTTGTGGACTTGCACCCCATACTCCACTTGAGAATATAAAGGCGCTTATCAGGGCAAGAGATGATTACTTCTCACAGTGAATCTTGGTTAAGAACCTTTGGTAAATCTCCTTAAAGGGAGCTTTCGAACTTTTTCCTTTTCTATTTACCGAACCTCTCAGACTTATGAATACTGTAGAAGCCAATATAAAATCATAGCTAATAATTACTGCCAGACGGGCTTAACGATCGGCTGCTCTTACTCAAAAATTAACTGTGATCTGGGCAAAACTATGACAGAAAATAATTCAAAAGCAGTTAGGGACCTTATACCTGAAATTCTCAAACTTTCAGGCAAGGAGTGTATTATCAGTAAACTTTCAGATTCCAGTTTTCTTCCTGAACTTGAAAATAAGCTAGAAGAAGAACTTAAGGAATATCTTGACAGCAAGGAGCTTGAGGAGCTTGCGGACTTGCTTGAGATAATTTACAGAATAGCAGAACTCAGAGGTTCTTCAAAAGCTGAACTTGAGGCTATGAGGGAACGGAAAAAGCAGGAAAAGGGTGGATTTGAAGAAAATTTCCTCCTTCTTAATCCACTTGAAGAAGGCTTTCATCCTGGGTTACGGCCTGCTAACTCTGTAGAGTCCAGGCGTGTAGTTTTCAAGCCTGAGGATGCAACATTAATTGATAAACATGGAGTGAAGATGAGAATCTACACTACTAAAACTGAATCAGGAAATGCCGCTATGCTCTATCAGGAAACACAGAAAGGACATACAGAGGAATTCCTGCGTGAAAAAAGCAATTTCTTTTATTATATCCTAGAAGGTCGTGGAGTCTGGACAGTTGAGGATAGAGAGTTTGAGGCTCGAGCCGGAGACGTAGTCGTCGTGCCTGCAGGGAAAAAGTTCTGGTTCCGTGGAAATTTCAAGCAGGTCTGTGTAACTGCTCCATCCTGGGAAGAGCAGTATGGGCATCACATAAGAGACCTCAAACTGTAGTTATATATTCGATTTTCAATCGGATTGTAAATCTATTTGCCTTTTCATCCAAGTTCGAAGCTTGTGACACCATAAACCTTCTCAATTTTTATTTTAGGCTCTTCCCGGCTATACATACGGATTGTTTTGAACATTACAGTCATACTATATTTTTTTGCAATTTCTATTGCCTTTTTGTTTTGTTCCGGAACATCCAGATATATGGTTTCATCTGGAACAGAGGCCCTGAGACCTCGAAATACTTTTTCTGCTGCCCTCTGGTCATCTGCGAAAAGAGGACCTATTTTGTATCCTGTTTGGCATTTTCTTATAACGCCATATCCTTTCAGCTTTCCTGCCTCAACTGCTGCAAAGGCATAAGAATCAGGTTGTTCTATCCATTTTTTCCAGAAAGGCAGATCTGGGAGCTGGAAGCATTTCTCTATCGTACTCCAGCAAGCTTTCAAATGAAACGGCTGAAATTTTTACAAGATCCTCCGGAATTTCTCCTCCCCCTCTTCCTTCAAAGAGCAAGTTGCTATAAAAGGACTTGAATTTCATAATCTCCTGGTATTTCCTTTCGTTTTCTACTACCCCATCAAGTCCAATGTTCCTTTTCACAGATGTCCAGGCATTTTTCAGTTAATTTCACCACAACTCCTTTTTCCCTAAATTCGGGTTTAACAACATAGAGCCCAAGGAAACCAAAGGAATCATCATGTGCGACAGCAGAGGCACAACTTATAAGCTTTCCTTCAATTTCTGCGATAAAAAAACCGTCAGGATCAGCTTCACAAAATATTTCTCCATCATGATGCCAGGATTCCATCTTCTCCAGCTGCCATTTCAATTGCGAATTCAGCCTCTTTTCTTGCCATTTTTCGAATTTTTCAGCCCTTTTATCTCCATGTCACTTTTTCTCATGTATTATTATACTTTCTATTTATTTTTTGAGCCTTTTCACTTTCCAACGGTTAATAGAAGACACATCGGCGCAATACTTTGTTTTGTATAATACCAAATAGAAGCTGAGCTATCTCTTGTTGTTTTTTTAGAATTAAAGATCAGCTTTTGTTAGTTCAATTAAAGCTTTTCAAGCTCTACCTTATTTTTTGTCTGATCTCTCACTTTTTTAACGAATTCATCTTCAAGATCTTTTCTTACAAGGAGTATGAATTCCACGGTATCCGAGTAAATTTCTTCCTGAATTATTCCGTATTTTTCTATCAGACTTCTTGCTTTCTGGCTTTCCGAATATTTCAGGCGTACTCTTAATCTTACCTGCTCGAAGACTTCAATAATTTCTGCTTCTTCAATCACGGAAAGTGCCGTATCCCGGTACGCTCTTGACAGTCCCCCAAAACCAAGTTTTATTCCCCCAAAATATCGAGTTACGACTACAACAGCATTCAGGATTTCTTTTGACTCAAGTATTTTAAAAATAGGTTTTCCTGAACTACCGGCAGGCTCTCCGTCATCATCATATTTGATAGCAAAATAGCTTTTTTCTTTAATATAATAAGCCGAAACGTTATGATTTGCGTCCCAGTGTAATTTCTTTATCTCTTCTATGAAAGCTTTTGCCTCATATTCGCGTCCTACAGGTCTAGCGTAACCTATGAACAAAGAATTTTTAAATTCTTTTTGAGCCTTGCCGCAGCAGTTAAGAGTTTTGTAACTTTTCAGTATTTTATCCTCATAGTAGTTCTGATGTGTCTTTTCTAAACCGGGTGTTTATAGGTTTGTACTTCTTCAACGGAGGAATTCTACGCCATATTTATATACTTTTCTCTTTCCATATGGCTATTCTTTTTGATTGTCTACGCATTTATTCCTAGTTTGGAATTTATTATACGAACTTTGGAAAAAAATAGCTTAATTAGTTTTTCATAACTCATAGTCTATTACAAAAAAGCCCTAATGGACTATACATTCCAATTTTATAAACTATTTCGTTGTATCATTTTTTTACCAAATCGAAAAGTTTTAATCTTATTGGCTGGTCATGGATAAATATCTCATATGAAAACCAATAATTTTATATGAGCTGGGTGTAAAAAAGGAAGAGAACTTTAGAGGTATTATTAATGAAAAAAATGTTAAAGATTATGGCAATGCTCCTTGTTATAGCTGCTGTTGTCTTTGCAGCCGGTTGTGCTGGAAAGTCAAACACAGCAAATAATTCGGGGACTTCAAGCGGAGACGTAGTTAACGGACAAACCGCAGCTGATGTTGCAGCTGTGAACAACTCTTCAGACAATTCTGCAGTTGTAAACAACTCTTCAACTGACAATGCTACACTTGTAGACAACTCTTCAACTGACAATGCTACAGTTGTAGACAACTCTTCAACTGACAATGCTACACTTGTAGGCAACTCTTCAGCTAACGACTCTGCGCTTGAAGACAACTCTTCAGACAACAACTCTGGAGTTGCAGACAACTCTTCAGACAAATAAACAATAACAAATGTTTAATTTAGCAGTGTAAAAACGGAATTATCCAGTAGCCTTTTTAAAAGGCTACAATTTTAGTTTTTAAAATCAGTCCAATGTAAATCAAATATGGCTTTATATTTCAAAATCAAAAATTTCCTAGAAAATATTTAAATAAAGTAATTTTCGGTTTTTTTATTCCTGTTTCCAAGGTGCATTTTGAAAATATCTGCATAAGCTTATTTTATCTATACGCAGAATCTAGATTATTGAAGTTGATCTCAAACTCTTTTGCTTCTTGTTTTCTCCTGGTATTTGGAAAAAACTCACAGACAGTTTTTGAAACCTGTAGCATGGACAAATCAGCCCCCTTGAGCGCAAGCGTTGTGCCGTTTGACCAAAACCGTTGTGACGGTTTATCACACCGTTTTTTAAAAAGGCTTGCGGGAATAGAAGTTTTTTAGCCGAAATTTTAATCTATTTTCATAGTTTTTATGTAATAGTTTCCCTTAATTGCTGTATTGTTATTGAGGCCAAAAAATGACAAAAACCCTGAAAGCCTACTTTGACCTTCTACGAGTTCATTTTCTTCCGGCGTGGCCCCTGATCTTTTGCTCCGGGCTGATGCTCGCTTTTGCAAATTACGGCGACTTTTCCTTGTCGCTAACGATTAAAGCTGCCCTCATAGGCTTGTTTGGTTTTGAAGCCGGTTTCGTGCTTAACGACTACGTGGACAGAAATAGAGACAGGCTTGACGTTGAGAACACGCTTACCAAATACTGGAGGCCTTTTAAAAGCCGGCCCATCCCGTCAGGGAAGATCTCATCAAGAAACGCCTTATTACTGTTCATTCTGCTTGCAGGAATCACTTCTACCCTTATTTTCACACTTCCCTATCCAAATTCGCTCTATGTCTTTGCAATAATGCTGTACTCATACGGCGTTGAGGCCTTTTACCAGGTGAAAAAAAGAAATCAGAAATACCCAATTGCGCAACTCCTGGGCAGGACGGATTTCACACTTTTTCCCGCAGCAGGTTATCTCTGCTACGGGCAACCTGACACGACAATGCTCCTATATATTGTCTTCTTTTATCCTTGGACAATGGCGCACTTGGGATTGAACGACTTTATAGACCTGAAAAATGATCTAGCAAGAGGCATGAAATCCATAACCGTACTCTACGGTGAAAAAGGGACAATGTACTGGATTACAGGTTTTACGGTCCTGCATTTCCTTGCAGCTGCTTTTTTTCTCAGGGAACTTGGAAATATCGCCCTTTACGGCTTTCTTATGGGGTTTGTACTTCTTGCAGGGTCAAACCTCTATCTCTGGAAAGAAAAAAGTCCCGCAGCTGGCTTGAAGGTACTTCCCATTTTCCACGGAGTCCTTATAATCTATGCGGTTTCAATTATTCTCGACTATATATACTAAACAGGAAAAATAGTGATGTTGAAAAGATGCTCTAGGATTTTTCTTTTCCCTAGATCTTTTTTCAATTTCTTTTCTCTTATGTCTCTTTCCCAACCTATCTTTTCATTTTTTCCCTAAATTTTTTCCAACATATTCTTTTTATTTTCTTCCATGCCTCTTTTTTCCTTTTCTGCTTTTTGTCATTTTTACTGTAATTGCTGTATTAGTCTCGGAGTCAACTGCTATTATTTTCTTATTCTCCTTTACAAAAAGTATAAGCATATAAT
>JAMXLQ010000094.1 GCA_024280975.1 Methanosarcina sp. | reverse complement strand
TTAACTTATCTGTTTAATAAGCCAAGTATCTAAACAAAGGCGCACGCCTTTTTAGTGAACGAGGAAGAATGTAAATTTTATTATAGATTAGGCAAAATATGATAAAATGGATGGAAGAGGAGTAGGAAGAGAGCCTCTGCATCCTCCTGGGAACCCATAATAAATATGGAACTACCATTCTTGATGAGAATATCTGAATATTGCCCTTGCTGATATCTAATTTTGCTTTCGCCTGGCAGTATTTTTTTTATGTGAAACTTTTTATTTTCTCCCATTTCCCTTCCTTTTTGACCAAAACGAATTGATGGTTTATGATGATGTCGAAAATTTCATCTGTGTTATACCTGTTGAGGGGATAAGTACAAAGAGCCATTATCTGGTAGTTGCCAATTACTCGGTCTATTTCTTTTTCATATTCTACGAAATCATCCCGATATTCTTCATCCAGCGAGAAAATACCTTCAGATAACCTCAAACCGTCATAACCAGCATCTAGAGCCTTGTTGAGTTTTTCAATCAAGCCGTGTAAGATCTCTTGCGAATCAAAAAAACCCTTTTTTAAGTACCAATCATCATAATGAATGACTTCTATTTGCCTTTTTTCCAGATAGATTTCGAGATCAGGAACAGACTTTTTAAATTCTTTTTTTGACTCCAGAGGATTTGATGAAATCCATAAACAAAATTCGTTATTTTCTAGCCCTGCTTTTAAATATGGAATAATTATATCTGCCAGGTCTTGTTTCGTATGGTAGAATTGGCAGAAATGTGTTCCCCAGTTTATACTCCCGATAATATCAATCCCAGAATTTCTAATTATTCCTTTTGTCATCCTCTCTCCCCATTTTAAGGTAAATAAAATCAAAACTCCAGCTTAGACTCCTTGCTTAGAATCTTTTACTATAGACCCTATTCAGTCTCCCAGGAATTATACCTGCCCAAACAAACTTTACTGCAGAAGACTAACCATCCAAGAAGGTTTTCATAATGATCACATTCAGCTTTACTTTCCATTAAGGCATTACTAAGACAATAATTTATTCTAAAACAGATATAAAGATTATTTTCAAATAAAAATAGTTTAATATAATAACTTCGAGCCAATTAAAGATGTTTTTATAAAATATAGTGGAGAAAAGTATATGGCATGATTGGATAAGCATTAATATTCAATCCTTGAAAACTTTAGGATCATAACAAAATTACTTTTTGTGCTCTCTCCATTTGACAATTCGTTTACCTTAAAATGGCATCATTTTTACCAAATATTTTCTGATATCTCAGCGCTGATTTCTTATGATATCTCCACGCCGATATAGTCAGTACCTGGATACTTTTGAAAAGGATTTTCTGAACTTTTGTGCATAAACTCCGTAGCGTACTCTTTGAGTGAGTTTACTGAACAAAAACCTATTCCGTAAGTTCAGTATTCTGATCTAGTATACTCTCTAGTACGCTGGCTTTCCAGACGTCCGATTTCTCTGGTAACTTCATCAGGGGTATTGTACTCTATTTCAGGTATTCCCTTCAGAAGATCCAGAACATCACTTTCTGCCTGCTTTCCTTCAGCAAACCTGGTAAGATCTTTTCTGCTCGCAGGATAACCGATACCTCCTGCCGGTTATTTGCAAGCAAATAACTTATGTTTGCCCCGCCATAAAGAGAAGCGTTTATTGCAGAAGAAGTTGAATTAGGGCGGCGAGAGCCATAATTTTGAAACCTATAACTCCTAAAAAAGGCTTTGCTGCAGCTGCGAGAGTATAGTTTTTTGACTTCTCAATCTCAAAGGTTGATAGGTTTTCCATTACTGTAAAGCTTACCGATATGTAGATAAAATACAACCCCATTGATTTGGTCCCGGTCATGAAACTCCAGTTTCATATATATCCTAAGTTGAAAATCAATTCGCTGCGATCCAGCAACTCATATTGTAAAGATGAATATTTGCTTAATTTATCTTGGTAACTAACTGATGCCTTGTAATCATCAACTATAGATGTGTCAAAAAAGATCTTATGAGCTGCAGGGGAAGAGATGCCTGCAGCCTTATAAATAACTAACGTTAAAAATATTTTACTCTTATCTTACTTTTTTAATGGAATATACCCGACTTTACTGACAACACTTTGCCCTTGATCGCTCAACACAAAATCGATGAATTCTTTTGTGAGGCCTGAAGGTTCTCCATTGGTGTACATGTAGAGAGCCCTCGAAAGTGGGTATGTACCATCTAGGATGGTCTGAGGAGTTGGAGATACAGACCCATTCCCTTTGTCTAGACTTAATGCCTTTGTACTGTTATCAAGATATGCAAAGCCTATATATCCAATTGCATTAGGGTTCTGAGAAACTTCAGAAACTATTCCCCCTGTAGCAGACTGTGCAAGGGCATCGGGCCGGTAATTATCTTTGTTCATAGCAAGTTCCTGGAAATCTTTGTAAGTTCCTGAACTGCTGTCTCTGGAAATTACTGTAATTGGACTATCCTGACCACCAACTTCTTTCCAGTTGCTGATACTTCCGTTGTAGATACCACGTAATTGGGCGAAGGTAAGATTAGAGACAGGGTTTTTGGGATTTACAACCACTGTAATGCCATCGTGAGCAATAGTAGTCGCAACAGGATTGATCCCATTCTGTTTTGCATTTTGGGTTTCATTATCATTTATTTCTCGAGATGCATCAGCAATGTCTACTTCCCCATCAACGAGAGCTGCAAGCCCAACACCGGATCCACCTCCAGCAACTGATATACTTTTTCCGGAATTCTGATTCATAAATTCCTCAGCTTCAGCCTGTGCAAGAGGTAGAATTGTATCAGAACCTTTCACAGAAATATCCTGTGCTTTACCAGCACTAGCTTCCTGTACCGGTGATCCATTTGAAGAGGTATTAGGGGCAGGAGAGGAGTTTTCACTATTTTTTCCAGCACATCCAGCCAGAAATACAAATCCTATTATAAGTAGTGTAAGGATTGCGTAAGTTTTTAATTTATTTTTCATATTAAAGTCACTCCTTTCAATAATATTAGAGAATTTGAAAACCCCAATTTTTGGCTGGGTGTTTATAATGAGTATATAAACAATTATTGAAGTCAGAGGTTCATCAAAATTCTCACTAGTATTGTAATTTATCTATATCCAGTTTACTATTTGTACAACGCATACTAAAAGTAGAAAACTATATAATATTTATCGATATATTCTATAGTTTGGAATATATAAAACAGGTCTCTAAAAGTAAGTAATTTAATATATAGTTCTACACAAAATATAGAAAAAAAGAAAGAAAAATTGGAATAATTAATTACACTCTTCCAAAGTGAGGCTCGGTTGGCAATTATACGTCATTTTAGTGTAGAGATTCTGGAATCCGGACGCAATTTTTGCAGTAAGCTTGTTAGACCAAACCTATCGAACAGGTAATTCTTTCCTGCTTCTGTACTTCATCCTTGATCTTGAGAGCGTAAAGGGCAGAGTCTTCAAAATTACTGACCTTGAGCCCTGACACAAGAAAAATACTAATTAAAACCAAAATGTTTATTGTCTTTGATTTTATACTAAGTAAAGAAGTTCTGAATTTATTACTAAATTAATAGAGGTGAACATATGGCTTGTAAACCAAAGGGCGATGATAAGAAACCAAAACCAAAGAAGTAATTTTGTAGTAAAGAGAAATAGGAGTCTTTGCAATTCTCCCTTCTAAAATTCCTATTTATTTTCTTTTTCGACAGAAATGTAATTGTTAAACAGGTTTTTGTTGCAATAAGGCTCAATGTGGACAATTAATATCCCATTGTGCGCAAATTATGCTTAAATCGTTAAGCTTATGATACTTATTTTTTAGTTTAACTTCACCTGTGATGTAAATTAAACGTATTCCCGCATATAACATAGTAACAGGGCAAAATGTGCAGAAATTTGGTGTTTTAAATTCTATGACAGTGAAATGCAGCATTATTCGCGAAGATGAAAGTCTCCCTTTTCTTTAAATATCATATATTTGCTCCTCTAGTAAAATACAAGACCTTAATAACTCAAGCTTACGGAAAAGAACTTCGCAAATGTGACATGATTGGATATAAAGAACCGTAGGAAGATATTGAGAACCACTACCTTTTCAAGTACCTTAAATTTCGCTTTAGGCGGATATATAGTATAGATGAAGAGATTCTCAATTTTATTATCTTTTAAATTTATAGATAAAGTATTATAAAGCTTTAAAAGTCCTTTCCGATTTTTATTTAATTCTTTGAAAATAAGTAAATTTATATGTTAATCTTTCCCAGTTGGTTTCGATTGTGAGTATCATTAGATTAAATGAAACCCAATAGGATAAAAAAAGCAAAAAGAACTGAATAAAATAAAGAGAAGTTTCTTAAACCTCTCTTAGATTTCGATTATGGGTATTGTTAGATCAAATCCAACCCAAAGTTCAATAAGGAGGAAAAAGTAATGCGAAATACTATATTCAAGACAATATGTGTTTTCACGTTGGTCTTTTTTGTCATGTCAATGACAGGAGCAGCAGCATCTAGTAACAGTTGTAAAACAAAAACAGACGCAAAGGACGATAAATTTACCTGTAGCTGTAAATCTAAATCTTGCTGTTATAACGTGCTGAAGAATGACAAAGGATGCAACCTTAAAGTTACATCTACAGGATGTTTTACTACCAGACTAGGCGGCAAGGTCTGTATGCAGAGTAACGGTAAATTCTGCTACACAAAACCAGCAAGTTGCACTAAATCTTGCACTGACAGTTTCAAATACTGTATAATAGGCGCAGATGGAAAGAAAGATTGTGCAACCGTTACTATTAAAGTCGCATGCTCCAGCTGCTAAACCTGCTGAAAGTACCTAAAGTACTTGCTTCAGTAGGAAGACTTTTGCAACCAAGCAAATTAAAGGGGTTAGGAAGTGTTAATCTTTCGGGGTTTAACCCCAATCCCTTAATGCGTTTGCCTAAATAATTATATTTTTGAGTTCAGTTAATTGTCTACTGTTTTTTATATTTTCGCATTTATCATGAAAACGGCATTCTTTATCTCGGATATCTTTCGCGTTCATATCTCAAAGCCATAACATGGAGAAAGGCAA
>JAMXLQ010000093.1 GCA_024280975.1 Methanosarcina sp. | reverse complement strand
ATGGAGATTATATTCTCGAAATAGTCCCTGGAGCTTTTAACCAGAATGACATTTCTAAAAAGATTTACAGGATTTATGCTGATGAACTTAATGACCCCCGTTTCGTAAAGCAGATCGCCTCTCCTGACCAGATAGCCATGATGGTTCCACCCGGAGAATCGGATTTAAAGAGCCAGAAACCGGAACAAAAAGGAGAGAAGATTGAGCAGGAAGATAAATACGGAATTTCGGAAGCAGAAACCGAACCTGAGGATGACAGGGAGGAAGTTGAAGAGGAGATTGAAATGCACGGAGTGGAAAAGGCATGAGAGTTACAAATCGCTCCCTTAAGGGAAGGGAAGGTGAGATTGCAGTAACAGCCGAAACCCTCGATGATCTTTGGCATCTGAAATATATAATCGAAAAAGGGGATCTTGTTTTTGCGGTTACCAAACGGAAAGCCGATACGGCAAGTGACAAAATCCGCCCTGAAAAGGTCGAGAAAGTAAAGGTCAGACTCGGAATCAGGGTCGACGAGATCGAATTTCACAAGTTTGCGAACCGGTTGCGGATACATGGGATGATAGAACATGGGATGGATGTGGGCTCCTTTCACACCCTCAATATCGAGATTGGAACCAATCTTTCTATCATTAAGGAACACTGGAAGAATGACCAGCTCCAGCGGATTCAGGATGCTGAAGAAGCTTCGAAGCGCCCGAAAGTTGTTATGGTCGCAATAGAGGAGGGGGATGCCGATATCGGTTTTGTTCATCATTACGGAATAGAGATATATTCCCATATCCGACAGTCCTCAGGAAAGAGAGAAACTAGCTTGAGAAATGAATTTTTCAAGGAAGTTGTAGAACAGCTTAGGCATATGGTTCCTGAGGAAGCATCTATAGTTATTGCCGGGCCAGGGTTCACTAAAGAGGACTTTGCTAAATATTTCCAGGAAATCGAACCGGCTATGGCTTCAAAAGCTCTGATCGAAGATACTTCCATGATAGGAATGTCTGGTTTTCAGGAAGTTCTGCGCAGAGGTGCAGTTGATCGCATCATGCAGGAATCCCGTATAGCTCGCGAATCCGCCCTGATGGAAGATCTTATTCGTGAAATCTCAATGGACGGTAAGGCTGCATATGGTTTTGCAGATGTCAAGAACGCTCTTAATTACGGGGCTGTCGAAACTCTGCTTATTGCTGACGAAACTTTGAGAGAAGGGCGGGAAAAAGGGGAGGATATTGATAAACTCCTCATGGAAGTCGAACAGGCCCAGGGGAAGGTCGTTGTTTTCAGTACAGCTTTTGAGCCCGGAGAAAAGCTCCATAAGTTGGGCGGAGTCGCAGCCCTGCTTCGTTTCAAGGTGACAGGCTGATTTTCGGTCAAGCACAACCGTTGTGTCGCAACCGTTGCGCCGGTTGATCACGCCGATGGGGTTTGGGGATAAGGCTATCAAATCCAAACATTGCTAGGGGTTTTCGATCAAGCCTTTTTTGAAAAGGCTTGTGATAAGGCTATCAAATCCAAACGTTGCCAGGGTTTTCGATCAAACCTTTTCTCAAAAGGTTTGCGGTCAAGACTTTTTTTAAAAGGTTTGCAGTTCTGCTCCGTTTTAAAGTGAAAGGTTGAGCTGTTTTTCAGTTTCTCAATCCTTGGCCTTTTTATATCAGGAGGAGAGCAATGAACCCGCTTAGAAATATTCCATCAAAGGTTCCTGCCCCTCCTATACTTGCAACTGGGGCCCCAAGGTCCTTGATTTTCCCCAGGTTAAGAAGATCGGCTCCTATAAGGGTTCCGAGTACTCCTCCTGCGTAGGCAGTGACGACGCGGCACTGGTCAATTGGGCAGTCCGGGATATGAATTATTGATGTCAGCAAAATCGCAGCAAGGGCGGCTGCAAGAGGTGGAACCAGCGCTGGAGTTGCGATACCTATCCCCCGAATTGGCCTTGCTACGGAATAAGTTATTATTGTAACTATTAGGATGCCGGCTCCTGCAAGCATAAGAGACGAAGGAAACTTAGTAAGGAGGTAAGCTGAAATCAGAACCGGAATAACTGCTCCTCCTACATTGACAGCGATTGTCGTTTCGTTTCTTGTCACGCGCCGGACTGGAACTCTGTAAGTTACGCCAAAGACCCGGATATAATCTTCTCTAACTACCGGAGCATTGGATCTGAGAGTTGCCACAGGAATATTTATGCTGCTTCCAACGAGGGACATCACCAGAATAAGAAATGCGTTTCCTATAGAAAAGCCGATTTTCGTAAAGGCAGAAACAACTACTCCAAAAAAGAGAAAACTAAGTCCGAAAATCAGAACAAGAACTAAAAGAAGAAAGAATGTAAGGCTAAGTGGAATGTAAAAAAGTTGTCTTCTCATTAAATTCCCCCACTTTTTTCATTTCTTTGCATACTTAAAAGTATATTTTCTTTGTTTATGAGTCTATGCACTGCCCCTATTTCTTACACGCTCCATTAAAAGCACCTGCTCTTAAAATGTCTGCAACTCGATACTTTTGACAAGCAACTAAAAATTTCTGATCCTGAGAAAAAAGTTTTCTATTTTCATAATTACATTTCTTAGGATCACATATATCTTACCGCAGGCTTCATGCACTCAATGCAAATTGTTTCTTTTGCATCTTTGTATACTCTGAGAACCCCACCCGACTCGGATACTGTAACTGCAATCGCAACTGTATCTCTGCTGATTGCGGCTGCTGAAACGTGCCTTCCCCCAAGCCCTTTTTCTATATCGACGTTTTTTCCATCAACGTCAAGGTAGCGGCCTGCGGCATGGATAATACCTCTTTCATCGACCACAAAAACTCCATCAAGCTGGGCAAATTCTTTTATAGACTCCCAGTTTCTCTTATCAAGGACATTTCGGTAAGCTTCATCGTGGCCTGCGTATGGATTCAGTATTATCTGGTGAGAGCGTTTCAGAACTTCTTCGGAATCCCCTATAATGAAAGCAGCTCCTATTTTCTTGCCTTCTCTGCCAGTCAGGACAATATCAAAAGAGATTTTCATAATTGCACTCATCACTTCCGGCTTTATCCTTTCCTGACATTCCTTCATGGCTTTTACAAGGGGGTTTTCGTCGAGGTTATGTACAATAATTGAACTGGAGCCACGAGTTTCGACTACACCTACAATAATCCCGTTTTCCAGTTCTCCAAGCACGTGTTCTATGGCTGCAGCCTGTTGAAGGTGGTCAGAATTACCTGAGGCTTCGCGGTTTATTTGGTCGCCGAGTTCTTTTAGAGGATTTTTACCATCTTTTCCAGTGGAGACCAGATGGTCTATTATGCTTTTCGGGCGCATGGAAATGTAATAGACCGGAATTCCCCCGGTATCAATCCCCTCAAAACTCAGCTCCCCGGAAACCATAATTGCGGCAGCATCTAGTTCTTTGGAAATCCGGGCTGCAGTTTCTGCAATTATACGTGCTCTATCCATATGATCCACCGCTTTTTCCTTCTTGCAGCAACTTATTTTCGATTCTACTTTTAATTTTGAAGTTAAGTATTTCTTTGAATTAATACTATTTTCTTAAGTTACGTTTATTATTTTTTAACTTAGCGTTTTTCTGGATTAGAATGAGTTTCCTCAAGTTAACATTGAAACCAACTTTATAAATACTTAAGCTTATTTATCCCTCTGTACTTATCTCATATATATTATAATTACCCTGTAATCACTAGATATTTCCTTTTTTCCTTCCTGCCTTTTTACATTTTTCCTCTAACCTTTTTTTTTATGAAAGATTTTCACTAAAGTTTACAATTCCTTTGAAAACGGGATCTGAACTCAGTTTTTTCCAGAAGACAGTTGACAGGAAGATTTTTCTGGTTCGCTTTTCAATTAAGATTGGTGAATGCTTTGATCAGAACATTTATAGCAGTGGAATTAGATCCCGGTTTTACTGAGAATATTCGGAATCTTCAAGACCGGTTCTCTGGTTTTGATCTGAAGTTTGTTGATCCTGAACTCGTTCACATAACTTTGAAGTTTCTGGGAAACGTGGACGAATTAAGAATTCCCTCGCTTTCCGCAGCTCTTGATTCCATAACATGTGAGCCTTTCGAAGCAACAGTAAGGGGAATTGGAGTTTTCCCCAAACCTTCGAATCCCAAAGTTCTCTGGCTGGGTGCAGTTGGAAATTTCAAGGCATTACATGACGACGTAGAGCATTTATTGGAACCTTTCAAATTTGAAAAAGATGAAAGGGAGTTTACTGCCCATGCTACTCTTGCCAGGGTAAAATTCCTCAAGAAAGAGCAGAAAAACGCATTTATAAACACCCTAAAGGAGTTAAAGGATATCGAAATTGGTACTATGTGGGTGAATAGAGTGTTTTTAAAGAAAAGCACACTGACCCCGAAAGGACCGATTTATGAAACTCTACATACTGTGTACATGGATTAAACATACCGTGTATATGGATTAAATTTTCTGCACTATATCTTTCTTCTCTACTACATTTCCCCTTTGCTATATTCTCTTCTGGATGGTATTAGCACCTTATTGGGGGATTCATGGCCTAGAGCCAGTTTTCCGTGCCCATCACGTATTCAGGAAAATCCAATCTGAGGATTTTAAACTAATTGTGTAAGAGAATTATTATATATTTGATAGGCATCCGGATGTAGCAGTTCATCAAAAGTATAGTTGAATAATATTTATATCTTAGAAATTGTGAACATTCAAAAGTTTAAATATTATCTTCTCCAAATACGGTGCAAGCATTGATGGAGGACTCTACGATTAAAGAAGAGATCTGGATCGAAAAATATAGACCTGTCCGGCTGGATCAGGTGGCAGGGCAGGACGAAACAATAGAACGTCTTAAATCCTATGTTGCAACGAAAAATCTTCCTCATCTCCTATTTTCCGGGCCACCCGGGGTTGGGAAGACAGCTTCTGCAGTCTCGATTGCAAGAGAGATCTTCGGAGAAGACCTCTGGCGTGAAAACTTCACCGAACTCAATGCTTCGGACGAAAGAGGTATTGATGTTGTCCGGACAAAAATAAAAAACTTTGCAAAAACTGCTCCAATGGGAGGAGCCGGATTCAAGATCATCTTCCTGGATGAAGCTGATGCACTGACCTCAGATGCTCAATCTGCACTCCGACGGACGATGGAGCGCTTCAGCAATAACTGTCGGTTTATTCTATCCTGCAATTATTCATCCAGGATTATTGAACCTATTCAGTCTCGCTGTGCAGTCTTCAGGTTCAGGCGGCTTTCAGATGAGGCTATCAGGAAACGCCTTGAATACATAGCTAAAGATCAGGGTTTGTCCATCACTGAAGATGGATATGAAGCTCTTGTTTACGTAGCTCAAGGAGATATGAGGAAAGCCGTGAATTCTCTCCAGGCTGCTGCTTTCATAGACCCGGAAAAACCTATCTCCAGGGAAACTATTTACCGAACTACTGCAACCGCAAATCCCGAAGATATCAGAAACCTGATCGAAACTGCCTTGCTTGGAAATTTCAGGGCTGCACGAAAAGAACTGAACAGGTTGCTCTACGAAGAGGGTCTTTCTGGGGAAGACATAGTTGGACAGATTTACAGGGCGATCTCTGAAATGGATAACCAGATGATTCTGGATCTTGGGCTTTCTGAAAAGCGCATTGTTGAACTCGTAGACATAATAGGTGAGATCGATTTCAGGCTAACTGAGGGAGCCACTGAAAAGATCCAGCTCGAAGCTTTACTCGCGCATTTTGCGCTTTCTAATGCAGATTAAGGTTTGATGAACGAAATAGGGACTTCTCTACACTCCAGATCTATCAAGTGAGGCTGAAAGGTCTTGAATCCGTTTTTTCTTAAAACGGGAACATATGGAATTAACAAATATTGACTACATGTCTGTTGAAGTAGCATTAATAGAAATGTTGGGATCTGTTAACCGTTGTATCGCAAGCGTTGCGCCGCTTGACCACGCCGGATAGGGCTTGGGGATAAGGTTCTCAAACTCAAACGTTGACCCGTTTTCGATCAAACCTTTTTTGAAAAGGGTTGCGATTAAACCTTTTCTCAAAAGGTTTGCGGTCAAGCCTTTTCTCAAAAGGTTTGCTTCGAAATCTTAATATATTTTAAAAATATCCAATATCATCAGCAATGAAATATAAATTTATACTTATATTTACAACTGGTTCCTGCTTTTATAACTTCCTGTGCTTACTCCCGTTGTCTGGTAGTTCTCTGGAGATCTTGGGGTGATTTTTAATGGCAAAGGCAGATAAGAAAAACAAAAAGTAGTGCAATCAAAAAAATGCATTGGATGTGGAATCTGTGCTTCCGTTTGCCCTTTAAATGCAAAACTGATGAAAAGTGAAGATTTTGACCCAGATATCACTGAACTGGCATTTCGGATCCTGGATGGAGTGGCAATTATCAATGATGAGATCTGCATTCGCTGTGGAGCCTGCTCAAAGATTTGCCCTGTGGAATCCTTAACCATAGTGAGTCCGGAATCTGCAACCGCATAACTGAATCTTAAGTAATAAATAGGAAAATGCTGAGAATCAGCATTTTATTTTTTACTTTGTCCACTAAAAAAGATATCACTGGTGAATAGCTTTTAAGGGATATTTGGTCTTATTTACAGCATCTCTTTTGCTAGTTTTATATCTTCAGCCTTTACGGTTTTTCTGCCTGCGTGCTCTGCAAGTTTTATTGCTTCTCTTGAAATCTCAAGTCCGTATTCTTCCAGAATTTCCGTAAGAGCCATTCCCGCACTTTCACTTACTCTATGAGCACCTGCAGTTCTTATTAGACGCTCAATTGGTGCGAATGGTATTACTTTTGCCATATTATCCTCCAATCTACTTTTTTTTGCTAATAAATATCCTTCTAACACCTGATTTTGTAATCAGATTCTATAAATAACTTTGCTTAGACTGGGGTTTTTTACTTCTTATTCAGCTTTTAATGCCCTTTTCCTCTCAATTTCTGCCTCTCCCGAGTCGCGCTTCGGGAATGCACCGCCCTGCTTGTTACTCGAGTTTCACAAGTTTTTTATGAAAAGGCTTGACCATAAAACTTTTTTCCAAAGGTTTTATCGAAAATTGGCAACGTTTGGGTTTGAGGAACTTACCCCCAAGCCCTATCCGGCGTGATCACAAGCCTTTTCAAAAAAGGCTTGAGCGAAAACCCCAACAACGGCGTGATCAACCGGCGCAACGGTTGCGGCACAATGGGTGTGAGGCAACGCTTGCTCAAGGGGGCTGAATTATAGGCAAGAGTAAGGGGTAGATCTCTTTTTCGAAATCTTGATATGAGATTATCAGAATCTAAACAGATATGCTTTTACAGGAACTCCTTGGCATTGATGAAGAAATCTATTTTGTAGAGGAAAGTTATCTCGCCCAGAGGACTATTGAGCGTACGCTTGACTATCTTAACGGAGTCCGGAGGTTTGTAGGGGAACAACGGATGCGATTCATTAGGGTCCGGGAAGGGGAACGTACGCTTGGGCTGTTAATTTTCAATTCAGCGGATGAAGAAGTTCCTGTAGATTTCTGGTCGGTTTTTACAGGGGCTCTTGCGGGAGCTTACTCAAAAAAGGACTTTGAGGCTCTTACAGATTCTCTTCTTATTTTTAATCTGCTTGAAAAGGATATTGAAGTTTCTTCAGAAAGCTGGCGAGATGCTGTTAATGAGTATTATTCGCTCATGCTTGTAAACCGGAATCTTTGCCAGGGCTGTACTGTCAGGCCCGAGTCTTACGGGAGCATTTTTTCTGAAAATCGTGTGAACAGAGTTACAGAAATCTTCAATATTCTTCAAGAAAAAGGTTTTTACCCTGAAGGAAGGATTCTTGAAGTCTGCTGTGGAAACGGGATGTCTACACTTGCCCTCTATAGGCTTGGACTTAACCCGCTGGCTGTAGAAATTAATAAATGCGCAATCTGTCAGGGGCTTGAACAGGGAGTTTTGAACCCTCAAAAAACAGTTGTAATGGATGCAACTGCTCTTTCTAGATATTTCGAACCGGGAAGCTTTGATGCAGTGATGGGATTTATGCTGGGGCTCGTCTATGAATTCAATAAAGAACTCTGGCTAAATATTATGAGAGAAACGATCTCGGTCGCAAATGAGGGTGCCCTTATGCTTTTTACAGTTAGCAGCAAGCCTGAAATTGAAATTCTTGCCGAGGCCCTGTTCAAGGCAGGGGTTAAAGGTGAGATTGTAGATAACACAGACTCTGAGGGGACTTACGATCAGTGGTTCTTTGTAGGACGAAAATAAAAAGCTTAATTTGCAAGCTGCCAGATCCCTGGAAATTTTTTTGGTTTTAGACAAATATATTATCCTTTCCTTTAACCCTTTAAATTTTTAGTTTCATAGTCTTTAATTTCTTAGTCTTAATCTTTAATCTCTTAGATGACTTTCCCTGCACTATTGCTTTAATTTGTTTCATTTCAAGAAAATTCATCCTAGATAAGTTTTATTTTTAGGGATCAAGAAGCCTTCTATCCTAAGGATCAATAAGTTTTCTTCTTAAAGATTTAAGTTGTATTATTTATTCGGAATTTTTTCTAAA
>JAMXLQ010000092.1 GCA_024280975.1 Methanosarcina sp. | reverse complement strand
GTTTCCGAGAAGACTAAAAAAATTATACGTTTTCGGAGACTGCATTCCGCAGACAGGTTTCCCAGTCTTCTGGGTGATCTACATTGTCGCACTGCCACTCAAATTCGCGCCTTGCAAGCCTGATAGTTGCACGTGCTTTTTTGAGCGGAACCAGTTCTTTTCCGAAATCATAGATGCCACCGACTTCCAGACAGCTTACGATATCAATCATAAAATTTTCCAGGCTTTCTGGTGGTATCGTTTCGTTCCTTGCATGAATTTCTGTGCATTTTGCGAGATATTCTGCAAGTACTCTGATCAGTTTCGTGTCACGCATGATTCTAACTCCTTGTCGATAAGTGGGCAATTCACCTCGTCACACTGGGCTTTAGATTTGATGATCGTAGCAATTATGATATTCACAAAAACGCAGACATATTTTCCTGAATTCAATCCAGGATACCCTTCAATCCTGATTCTCCAGGAATAGCGCTCCAAACAGCAATTAAAAATATGTATTTCCGAGGCTTAAAGTTTTCTAAATAATCGTATTTGAGCGAAACTATGAACCTTTAAATGTTATGAAATATTAGATGCTACGAACCATTAGATCCAAACCAAAAGTTTAGAAGGTCGTGCAGGATGTACTTTCTATTACGATAAGTACAAAGTTTATTTTACAAGCCTAGCCTTTAATCAACTATAATCCTTTGTACAATATTACTTTATGTCATGGTATCTGCAAAGAAGGATTATATATTGGGCACTATGATGATATGGTATGGAGTATACCCCAGAAGATTTGATGAGAGCTATAAAAAGACACTCTCTTATTCAGATTTTTGCGGCTATTGACATGGAAGAAACACACTGGCAAGAGTGAAAACATTAACCTTTTACGCAGTTTGAACTTTTTGATCTTATATTCCCTTTCTGCCTTTCTTAAACAAGAAAATGTAAAGTATAGGTAAAATGCCTACAGTATTTAAGATGAGTATAGCGATAAACCAGTATTTCTGAGATTCTCGTGCTGCCTTCCATAGAGCTATACCCTTCCAGACAAGCTCCCACAGTACCAGAATGAAAATAAGGGACATATATTGCGGATTTGTTTGAAGCAATGAAAAAAAAGTATCTACCATTTTTCCCCTCTATAATTTTGTTATTATAAGAATATTATTTTTAAGTTAAATAACTTCGCACACCAGGATTGTTATATTGCTGTCTTCGAGTTTTAGGCTGAAAGGAATCCGCATTAAGTTATTGAACATTGCGTGATAAATTAAATTTTCTCATTGCTTCTATTCATTCTACTTTGAATATTAATAGAAATATTGGATTGCTAACTTGAACAATCTTCTTTTAACAAACCTTTGGTTTGAATTCTTTTTACTATACTTATAGTAATATCAATTGAGGGTAAATAACGGAATTGGGGAAAGTATGAAAACTCGAATTCAGAAATGAACTCGTGAAGTAAGGAATGAATCACCATCTGATGTTAGTAAGGACTTTCAGGAAAAATAAAACCAGATATGGGGGAGAAAAAATAATGCAAGCAAGTACTAATGAAGCTCAGACCGTATCAGGAAGTATTGACTATCCTGTAACGAAGAGGCAGCATCGATGAAGCTAAAAAGCGAAATATCAGTGGCGACACGATGCAGGCTCTTGAGAACATTCCAAATAGGGAATACAACATTGCTGACGATGTTATCAATGAATTCGAAAACCTTCAAAAGGCTGTAGACGCTTCCCATAACAGAAAATATCCTGCAACAAAGCAGGAGCTTGTCAACGAGGCTGGAAATCTTCATGTCAGCGACGTGATAGTAAGAGCGCTTGAAGCCTGGGATGCAAGTAAACCGGTAGTTGCAAGCGATGCAGTCGCTCTTGTGGAGAACTTCAAAACTGGTATTTTGCTCGTAAAGAACCCTCATCTATTGCTTGGGGCCTAAACTATGTCCTTGAAGGGCTTGGACTTAACAAGATAGGAGAAAAAGGGAACGACCTGCTTAAACAGAAATACAACTGGAAAACAATAGCTGAAAGAATTCTTGAAGTATATGAAAAATTTGTTGAAAAATATAAATCCAGTTTTTTAAGCAAAAAGTTGATATTTCTCTACTTTTAAAGCAGTCAAGATATTTTCCACCTAAAGGTTGGAGAAACTTTACGGATAATTACTTGAAAAGGATTATTAAATAAAAAATAAAGCCATTAGTCTTCAGATTAACAATTCACAGGTGTTAAAAATGGATAAAGAATACACAAATCTCCAATTCGCTGAGAATGAGTTTTATCGTGCATATAATCTTGCATTGAAAACAGCCGGTAGTATTCAAGGTACAATAGCAAGAGTTGAAAAGTTACGCTCAGAAGCAGACCTTGAAGAATCAGAACTTTATGTAAAGTTGCAGGATGGAATTAAAGCAGCTGAGGCGAGAGCATCTCAACAAGGAAGAAATGATGAAATTGAGAAGGAGATAGAACTTCTAAGAAAACAATATGCTACCAAGAAAACTGCAGTATTAGAAGCAGCAACAATCAAACTTCGTGCAATCGCTCTTGGTCGTTAAACAGGGTACAGATATCGTTTCCAACATGTAGGCCTGTGAATGCATAGGTTTCCCGGAGCTTTCATACACAAAAGAGTGGGTCATTATCAGATAACTTAGCTTATTTGTAACATAGCTGCGGATTGTTACTT
>JAMXLQ010000091.1 GCA_024280975.1 Methanosarcina sp. | reverse complement strand
CGGTGTGCTAGTAAACGAGAAAGGTGACATCCTTTATATACATGGGCGCACCGGCATGTACTTAGAACCAGCTCCAGGTGAAGCTGGAATGAATATTCTGAAGATGGCACGTGAAGGACTGCAAAAGAGGATGTCTATTGTCCTGCACAGAGCAATAAAGGATAAACAACCGTTATTTTACCCTGGAGTACAGGTCAAAACTAATGGCGACTTTACTGCTATTAATCTGACAATAATACCTGTGGCTTCAACTCCTTACGCAGCTGACGGGCCAGATCTGTTTTTAGTTATACTTGAGGAGCCTCCAAAATGGGAGCAGGAAAAAATAGAGAAGGCATCTTCCGAAGATGGAAGGGGCGAAGCTTACGGGCGCACAACAGAAACTGACGAGAGAATTTTGAAGTTGACGGAGCAACTGCGGATCAAGGAAGAAGAACTCAGAGCCACCAATGAAGAACTGGAGACATCCACGGAAGAACTCAAATCCTCCAACGAAGAAATGCAGTCGGTAAATGAGGAATTACAGTCCTCAAATGAGGAGCTGGAGAGCTCAAAAGAGGAACTGCAGTCAGTTAACGAGGAACTAGCTACTGTCAATGCTGAACTGCAAAATAAGGTAGCCGATCTATCTCAGGCTAATAACGATATGAATAACCTGCTTGCCGGTACGGATATAGGTACTATTTTCGTGGATTATGGAATGCGTATCATGCGTTTTACTCCTGCAGTCACAAACTTAGTCAACCTTATCCCGACTGATGTGGGAAGGCCAATCTGGGATATTGTCCCGAATATTTTGGGATATGACCGCCTGATAGAAGACATAAGAGAAGTACTTGACAAACTAACATCTAAGGAAATAGAGGTCCGAACCAGAAATGGCATGTGGTTCCTGATGCGCATCAAACCTTATCGTACCCTTGATAACGTTATCAAAGGAGCGGTGGTTACCTTTATTGACATTACCGAGTTGAGAAAGTCGAGGGAAGCACTGGAGGAATCTAAGGCTATAGTTGACCGCCTTGCCCGCCTTGCCGTGGTCGTGCGCGATTCTAATGATGCCGTAACTCTTCAGGATCTTGAGGGCCGCATCCGTGCCTGGAATCCAAGGGCCGAGAAAATGTACGGATGGAGCGAAGCCGAGGCTCTAAAAATGAACATTAGCAGCTTGACTCCTGAGAACCGGAAGGAAGAAGAGTTCAATATGGTGAAAAGGCTTAGCCGGGCCGAAGTTCTGGAACCTTACCAAACTCAGCGTCTCACGAAGGACGGCAGGATAGTTGATATATGGCTGACTGCCAGTTCATTAACAGACAAAGACGATAATGTATATGCTATTGCGACTACAGAAAGGGAAATCAAAAAATAAATTAGTATAAGAAAGATAGTGATTAAGAGTCTATCCAAAAAGTATTATGACCTACTGGAATTTTATTGTCATTATTGACTTTTTGGATTAGCTCTAAGTACATTTAGCTGATACTGATACCGGATTATTGTTTTCTGTTACTGTAAACTTTATAATGAACTCAGTGCCATTATCTCTTTTCAGTTCAAGCTTCCCATCTAACTGGTCGACAAGGGAAGCTACAAGCTGCAGTCCAAGACTATCAAGCTCTTCAATCTCAAGATTTTCTGGAATACCTACACCGTTGTCTGATACAGTCAGAGTAAAACTGGTACTCTTACAGTCTTCATCTATGTTTTCTTCTATGCCAGTTATAAGTTCTCTTTTCTCTCTACAAAGGTTGATTCTAATTTCACCTCTGTTTCTTCCTATAAATGCATGTTTGAGAGAATTTGAAATAAGTTCATTGACAATTATACCTAAAGGAACAGCAGTATCCATATCAAAGAAAATATTATCTTCGAGGTCTATGTTTAGGCTAACATCAGTTCCGATTTGATATGTCAGTAAAAGATTCTCAGCGAGTTCCTGAATGTACGGAGAAAAGTTTAGTATCTCAAACCCCTCACCTTTGTGTAGTTCTTCGTGAATAAGGGCCATGGATATCACTCTATCCTGGCTTTCCCTAAAGGCTTCCAGAACTTCTGAATCCTTAATATTCTCCTGGTTTCTGAACTGTTCAGCCTGAAGATCCAGCAGGGAGGAAATTACCTGAAGATTATTCTTAATGCGGTGGTGGATTTCCTTTTTGCGGGCAGTCTCAATACTTGCCAAAGTAGCTTCTGTTTCCTTTTGTTTAGTGATATCTTTCAGTACTCCGACAGACCTATAAAGATGACCTTCATTGTCCTTAAGGCAGACACCATTATGTTCGACATAAACGCAAGTTCCGTCTTTTCTTCTAAATATTAATTCTTCTTTAAATCTGTCTCCGATCATTCTCGAATTCTGGATTTCTTCGTCTATGCAATCTATGTTTATGGAATGAACATTCTCAATCCAAACGTCTTTGCCAAGCTTCTGAAATTCTTCAAATGTATATCCTGTAACTTCTTCTATGGCACCTGCCCAGCTGCACTTATCTGTTATTAAATCATAGTCATATATCACATGTCCTGTCTGCTCTGTGGCAATCCTATATCTTTCCGCAATTTTCCTGTATCTTTCCTCGCTTTTCCGAAGTTCTTCTTCGGTTTGCTTTGTTTCAGTTATATCCTTGGCAATAACCACGATTGAAACTAAATTTTTAAACGAATCAAAGACCGGAGAAAGAGTCAGTGAGACTGTTATCATCTTATAATCCTTTTTTAATTGTAAAGTCTCATAATCTTGGATAATATCTCCGTGTTTAACAAATTCAATTAACTCTTCAGTTTCGCCGTCTAACATTGATGGTTCAAGGATGGACATAGACTTTCCTAGAATTTCTTCAGCCGAATAACCATAAATTTTCTCTGCACCTTTATTCCAGCTGGTAATAACACCGTCAAAGGACTCGGTTATAATTGCATCTATTGATGATTCCAGAATACTTTCAAGCATCCAAATTTTGTCTTCTATATCTTTATCCTTGGGATCATCTGTCCTTTTCATTTAATCTACCTTTTGACCAAAAAATTATCGGTTAAGATTACAGACATTTTCAGAGAGGAACAAGATAAGAATTATACAAATATATATTTGTATTTATTTAAATGAGTTTGTAATTAAAGTAATCCCTAGATTCCGATTTACAGCTAAAATTTAAATTTTTTCTGCTAAGACAGTCGCAGTTTTCAGATATATGATATTTTGAACTACAAAATACAGTTTGACTTAGAATAGTGTCCTCTAAATATAACAACATTGTAATAACATTGTTAAATTATAAAAATTATTCGACATTCATTCTCGAATTACGGCTCGGGATATGTAGAAAAAGTTTAATTTCGTAAAATTATCCCTTTTAAGTAAAGAATTATCTGCCTATAAGTTAGTCTGCTTGAGCGAGCAAAGCGAGCGAAACAGACCTCGTGCTATTGCGATTACATCGCAACTCCCAGAAAATCTTTGAGTTTCTTTGCTCTCGAAACGAAATTCGGGACATAAATTTTATTGGCGCTTGTTTAAATATTTTATAATCCAATCTTTTATTTCCACGTAAACCTCATCGGCTACCTTATCTAATTTATGTCCAGCTTTAGCGTCATATATTTCGATTCTTTTAGGTTCGTGTGCCAGATCATAGACTTGTACCGAAACTTCAGGAGGTATAATTTCATCCTCCTCGCCATGAATCAGGAACACTGATGTGTTTTTTGGGAGAAAGGAGATTGGAGTAATCCCATAGCCCTGAGTTGAGAGCAAAACTATGGTTTTTACGTTTTTATTATTAAAGGCAGCCTGAACAACGACTGCACCCCCAAAAGAGTGCCCTATCAAACCAAAAGTTACAACGTTTTCTGATTTTAAAAACTCCATCCCTACAAGAACATCTATTAAAGCTTCTGACAAATCTTTTGGATTCCTGAATTTAATCCTTAATGAACTTATGCCTGTCTCCTTTAGATCGGCAGATAAACGTGGGTACAGGCTGTTTGCAGGACTATCAAAATCCCCGGTTACTCCTGTAACCATAATTACCCCTTTATCTGTTCCTTCTGCCCTGTAGTAAGCGCAATCTACCCTGCCACGGCTGGTCTCTATCTGGACGAATTCATACAAATCTTTTTGCCCTCTTTCTACGTCGAGAATGACAGTTTCGATCTCTTGTTTTTCGATTTTAACTATCTCTGTCCCCGATAGTTTTGTGCCCCTCAATCCCGTACTCTGCATAAATGTAATTTAGACTTTTATCTATTCTCACTTTTGGATAACATTAAACTTTTAACAATAATTTACTCTTAAAATAAGTGATACGTGGACAATTTATCCTGGATTATAATTTTTCAGTTACTTCGAAAGTAATTACGAATTCTGTTCCATGATCTCGATTAAGTTTGATTTCTCCATCCAGCTGATCGACAAGAAGGCTCACTAATTGCAACCCTAGGGACTCGACATTTTCTAGTTCCACATTTTCAGGAATTCCTTTCCCATTATCCGAAATTGTCAGGCTGAAAAAAGATTTATGCGTTTCATTATTTTTTTCTTCCCTGTAAAGCCGGATTCGGATTTCACCTTTTTCACCTTCATTAAATGCGTATTTGAGTGAATTCGAAAAAAGTTCATTGACAATTATTCCTAGAGGAACAGCAATATCCATATCAAAGAACGCGTCTTCTTCCAGGTTCATATTCAGGCGGATGTTTTCACTGCTAAGGTTGTAAGTCTGTAAAAGATTTTTAGCTAGATTCCTGACATACTCCGAAAAGTTTAGTGTATCGTTCCCTTTCCCTTTATAGAGTTCTTCATGGATAAGAGACATTGAAAGGACTCTATTCTGGCTTTCTCCAAAGGCTTCGAGAACCTCAGAGTCTTTAATACATTCTTTATCCTGGAACTTATCAGCCTGTAGATCAAGCAGGGACGAAATCACCTGAAGGTTATTCTTGATTCTATGATGAATTTCTTTTTTACGGGTAATCTCGATATTTTGAAGAACTTTTTCTGTCTCTTTTCTTTCGGTCACGTCATAAATCGTACCCTGGTAGAACTCTAGATTTCGATCTGTTTCTTTGATTTTCTGGAAAACCTCATGAATCCATCTGATTCTTCCATCCCTGTGTCTTATGCGATATTCAATATTTCCATAACTTGTGGATGGAGATTTATGGACTTTTTCTTCTTCTTTGAAAACGAGAGGTAAGTCATCTTCATGGATTAGATCTTTCCACTTGATCCATGTCATTAACTCCTTTTCTGTATACCCGGTGATTTCTTCAACAGCCCCATGAAGAAATGTAGAAACAAAGTTTTCATCACGCTGGTAAATAATCCCCTGGAAATTCTGTGCAAAGGATCGATATTTCTCTTCACTCTCTTCT
This sequence comes from Methanosarcina sp., assembly GCA_024280975.1. Classification (GTDB taxonomy): domain Archaea; phylum Halobacteriota; class Methanosarcinia; order Methanosarcinales; family Methanosarcinaceae; genus Methanosarcina. The sequence continues at coordinate 3,150 of JAMXLQ010000091.1, read as the reverse complement.
ACTTTTTTAATTGCAAGTTTCCAATCTGTAATATCCTTAATTACCCCTATAGCCTCGTAAGGATAGCCCTCGTTACCCTTAAGGTAAATTCCTTTATTTTCTACATAAATATATTTTCCGTCTTTTCGTCTCAACCTTAGTTCTTCTTTAAATCTATTTCCAGTATTTCTGACATTCTGGTGTTTTGCATCTACAAAATTCCCATTTAAGGGCTCAATATTTGTACTCCAAACATACTTGCCAAGCTTCTGAAATTCTTCAGATTTATATCCTGTAACTTCTTCTATGGCACCTGCCCAACTGCATCTATCTGTTATTAAATCATAGTCATATATCAACTGCCCTGTCTGCTGTGTGACAATTCTGTATATTTCCTCACTTTTCTGAAATCTTTCTTTTGCTCTTTTACTTTTAGATAGATCCTTAGCGATGATTAAGGCAGCTATTGGATTTCCAGAATCCTCGAAAATTGGAGAAAGAGTTAGTGAGACGTCTATTATCGTACCGTCTTTTCTTAACTGTAAAGTCTCATAATGGTGTATTCTGTCTTCCTGTTTAATGAGTTCAGTTAATTCTTTTGCTTCTTCAACTAATATGGGAGGATCAAGGATAGATAGGGGATTTCCCAAAATTTCTTTGGCTGAATAACCATAAATTCGCTCTGCGCCTCTATTCCAGCCGGTAATAATTCCATCCAGGGATTCAGTTATAATGGCATCGTCCGACAATTCCATAATATCTGCAAGTATCTGAGTTTTATACTCTGCCTTTTTCCACCTGGAATTTTCAATCTGTTCCCATTCCCCATCACTCTTGATTAAAGCAAATTTATGTTTGGAAATCACGTCAATAACTTCAGTTGCACTGAATCTGTCAAGAGAATAGGTGCAGAGATACATCATATGGTAGTTGCCAACGACTCTATCTATTTCTTTATTATAACTTTCAAGATCATCCCAGTTTTCTTTCTTCAACCAGGAGATGTCTTCGGTCAGCCTCAAACCGTCATAACCTTTGATTAAGGCTTGATTAAGCTTTTCAATCCAGACATTTAAGACTCTCTCGGAATTAAAAAATCCATTTTCGGAGTACCAGTGCATGCAAGGGATAAACTCAATTTGCCCTTTTTCAAGATAAGTATCAATATCAGGAACAGCCCTTTTAAAAGCTTCTTTTGCTTCTTCTACATCCAAAGGCTGTGAGGTGATCCAGAGGCAAAATTCGTTGTTTTCCAGTCCTGCTTTGAAGTAAGAAACCAAAGTATCTACTAAATCTTCTTTTGTCTGGTAGAATTGACAGAAATGTGTTCCCCAAAGAACATCTTTAATAATATCAATACCAGAGATCCTACTATTGTTTCCCATTTTCTTCTCCGAAACAAAGATTCAAAGTAAAAAGAATCTTACGTATTTACTCAATCTATAACTAAAATTTCGTTTTGTTTATTATTGAGCCTATCCCAAAAGCCATTTAATTCTTAATCATCAAGAATTTTCAGGATTGTTTTCATGATCAGAAACTTGATTGATTATTCGGAATAGAGGATTCAGAGAATCAATTTTGAGTTTTGGGATAGGCTCATTATCTATCGTATTTATATAATTTGAACATTCGTGTAAAATATTTTAATACACTCAATTGTATACATCAGTTGTGTATATAACCACGGATTAAAAAATTATAATAAATACCTATCATCTCATTATAGCAAACGTCAGATATTAAAATTCGTAGAAATCTGAGAATTCTTATCAAAAACTCGTTGATAAAACAGAACTTATAAAGGACAAGATTGAAAATATTGAGATAAGTATTCGTAAAAAAGCAAAACCATAACGTAAGAAAAATCCCAGAGGTACTATATTTAACTGCATATCCCAATACAGTTTCTCCAAATATTATACTCTCCCCAAGCATATCAGTTAGAAGATGGATCAGCGACCTCTAGAAAATTCTTTTATGGATAGATGATACCCATTTCCCAACTCTAGCATATAATAAAAAGATAAATTATTTTAAATTAATTATATCAAAAATTGTTTCCAAACAAAATATAATTTAGTGCATTTTATTTTAATTAAATTTAAAATTTCAATTTGATTAAATGATTATATTATATTGAAATTTTAAATTAAAAATAATTTTTCTGATCAAATTCGGTTAATCCCCTAAACCAAATTCTCCTAAGCTTTAATCCTCCAAAAAAGTGGCTGTTAAGGGTAAAAGTTTTATCACTTTTTGTGTTTTGTTTCATATAATGCAGAGTTTCCTTAGAAAACCCTAGTTTTTTCCAATCGGAATATAAAATCTTGAGAATTTTTTGCCTAATTTCTTGAGATTCAGCCCTCTGAATCCCATAACCAGGTTAACAAACTCTAAATTTTTGGTTTTTCCTACGAGGTAATGGGCTAATTCTCTGACCTTCAATATCTGGATAGATATCAAGGTTGTCTGTTTATCCTCATAACTTACAGCCTGGTTCATCATACTAGAGAACTCATTAATTACTTTCTTTGCCCTCAAAACCCCGTAATCTCAGGTTATAATTCTCAGTTACAATGAATTCTATCTTATCCATCATCTCATTTCAACTAAACTCATGACTGCTAAATCTACAAGAGACCTGAAAGGTTCCTGTAAATCATAGGTTAAACTATTCTTGCTTGGATTCTTTTATGTAAAAACTCACATTCTCCTACTTTTCCTTATGTGTATCCTGTAAGCTTCCTCGTACTCAGGTATTCCTTTTTCTAGAATTTTCTCCCAAATACCTTTCAGAATTATTCTTCCTTTGCCAGTTTATACAATTCCTGAATCCTTGACTCAACAACATCTATTGCATCTTCAAAGAGCTTTCTGTCAATTTTGATCCCTAAGTGTTTTTTGAGTTTTTCCTCAGGAGGCATTGTTGAGCCTGCCGAAAGATAGGCAATGTAGTTTTTGTTGAAAATTTCGGGGTCTTCCCTGTATTGTTTGAAGAGGGCGAGAGTTATTGCCTTGGAAACCGCGTAGTTGAAGGTATAGTAGTTGCTTGTCAGATAGATATGATTAATGTAAGTCCATTCAGCGGAATCTTCAGTGTAATACTCAACTGAGCGGCTCCTGTACTCTTTAGATAGGTCTGTCCAGATAGCGTTTAGTTCCGCTCCG
>JAMXLQ010000090.1 GCA_024280975.1 Methanosarcina sp. | reverse complement strand
GCCCAGCGCGCTGACATGCAGAATGTCAAACCCGAGCATATGGCAAGTACTTATGATGGGATGTCAGCTCCTGCACTCAACATGCGCAGGTAACTAGATTTAGATAAAGTAAGTTAAAATAGTGTGTATTCAAAAACTTCAAGAAGATGAGCTGCTGGCTCTGTTTAGCAGCCTTCTTTTTTAAATTCTTTCATTGCTTTTTAAAAGTAGTATTCAAAGCCGGATTAAATTTCTCCGTAAAACTGCCGATAATCTTCAATTGCTTTCTTCGCCTGGGCAGGAAATTCTTTTTTCATATATTCTATGAATTCGTCTCTTGATTGAATTTCTTTGAGGATTTCAAGCATACGGGCAGCAAATTTTCTTGATTCCGCACTTCCTTTCGGGAGTTCAAAAGAAAGGCAGAGAGTTTCTTTAGGAAAGTACTTTCTTCTAACCCAGGGAGAAACCGAACCAAGGAGCACTCCTTCTTTTAGAATGCTATAAGCAGGTACTCCTATGAGTTCGAGCCTGTTCTTTCCAGCCAGTTTTTCAAAATTTTCGCTGGAATAGGAATGAAGTTCAATGTAGATTTCAGGTTTTAACTCTTCAATAGCCTCTAGGATCTTTTTTCCTGTTTCGGGATAATATTCCGGGTTCAGAGTTGAAATATACTTTCCGCGGTCTACAAGTGGGATTAAAGCTAGAATCCCGGTTTCCGGAGGGGTGATGCTCTTCAGGAGTTCAGTTGTATCTTTCCACTCATCCCCATGCAGGCCAGCTACAAAGAGCCGGATTGGCTTTCCACTGCCGTAAACTTTCATCTCAGCATTTAGGTGCGAATCTGGCAGCGTTTCTGTGCACTCATGCTTGTCGGGAAGGGAATTCCTGGAATTCTCTAATCCATCGGTGTTCATCCGTTTCAATACCTCAAAACTCTTTTTCTTCGGGCTGATCTCTTTCTGGAGGCTCTTCCTCCTCGGGCAGGGGTTTTCTTGCGACCACATAGATTTCCTGTTTTTCGGAACTGATGACCTTCTGAATCTCAAGCCCAAGATTCTCGATTTTACTCAGGATGGGTTTTGGATTCTTCTTTTTTGGGATTTTGATAACCTGAAGCAGCTTTCCTTCGGATTTCAGCAGAGGCAGCACTCTAGAAAGAGCCTTGATTGAGTCCTCAGGCTCCAGGGTCATATCCGAAAGAATAACATCTACGGGCTCTTCAGAGAGTAAATTAAGGGGTATGGTGAAAACATCTCCGAATATTACCTCAACATTTTCCTTTTCATACGCAATTTTTCCAAGTTCACTTCTGAAATCTTTGCTAAATTCAATGCCTTTTATATGGCCTACAATTTCCGAGGCAAAAAGAAGAAAACCCCCTGCGCTGGATCCAAGGTCAAGTACTCTATCTCCCGGTTTAAGGATCCCGCTTTCCTCCTGAATGAGCTTGAGTTTGAAATAGCCCTGAGGCTGGTCCAGGCTCTCAGTAACTTCAATTACATCTTCAGTAGAAACATCTCTGGAGACTTTTGTCACTGCAGTTCCATTAATCTTAACATTTCCGGCAAGGATAGCCTTCTTGGCTCGCCCCCTCGATTTGAAATAACCCATATCTACAAGGTATGCATCCAGTCTCATGGGGCATTGTATCGGCAGAGGCTATATATATAGATAGCAAGTGGAGAAGGGAACTAGAAAGGGCATATTTTGGCACTGTTTATCTAGCTTATTTATTAAAATATAATTTCGTTATAATTTGTCTGCCAATCATATTGGAGCACAAAAGTTTTTCGAGAAGCAAGGCCGAGTGAAGTAAACGATCGGCATTCTACGGCTGGTAACGGTTCATTTACCATCATGAGCCTGAGCATACATGAGATTATGACATATACAAGATTTCGAAATTAAGTAATATTTTATTATTTATCGTAAAGGAATAAATATACTTTTAAATAACAATTTTTATTTATTTTTCAATTGAGGCTGATGTTCAGTTCTCTATTTCAATTCAAAGCATTTCTTGCAAATGAAGCCTGTATAAAAAGTAACCTGTACAAAAATATTCACCTCTAAATGTTCACTTTATTGAATTCACTCAGCTAATCTCTATTACTTAAGCTTCGGGTACGGGCTTCATCCTGCAAATCTGGTGAGATAGTGTATCAAAAAATACTTGATAAGTTTACCTCGCTGTTTCCCCTCTGGGCAATACTTTTGTCTGCTGTCGCATATGTTTATCCTGAATACTTTGCCCCCCATCAAGGGCTTATCGTACCCTTTCTAAGCCTGATTATGCTAGGAATGGGAGTTACTCTTTCAGTTGACAGTTTCCTTGCAGTATTGAAGAGGCCATCGGTTGTTTTTCTGGGAACCTTAATGAAATACACAATTATGCCACTTTCGGCGTGGGTAGTATGCTTTGTTCTAAAATTGCCTGCCGATCTTATGACAGGCGTTATCCTGCTAGGTTGTTGTCCCGGCGGCACGGCTTCCAATGTGATCTGTTATCTTGCAAGAGGGGACGTGGCTCTCTCAATAGTCCTTACCTCGGTCTCTACCTTGCTGGCTTTTCTGGCGACTCCTCTCCTTACATGGGTTTTTATAGGGCAGACTGTGGAAGTCGATGTTATGGGCATGCTTGTAAGTGTTGTAGATGTAGTTGTTGTGCCTGTAGTGCTGGGGCTTGCAATTAATTATTTCTTTGGAAAACAGATCAGTGCGGTTAAAGAAATCTTTCCTGCAATCTCAGCCGCTGCCATAGTAATTATTATTGCCATAATTATTGGGACAAACAGCGCGAATCTCGAACAGAGCGGTCCGTTAGTCCTGCTTGCGGTAATCCTGCATAATGGGCTTGGGCTTGCAGGCGGTTACTGGGTTTCAAAGGCTCTGAAACTCACTGAAATTGAAGCAAGAACGATTGCAATTGATACAGGAATGCAGAATTCAGGCTTGAGTGTTGCCCTTGCGATAAAGCACTTTACTGCTGTTGCAGCACTTCCAGGTGCTATTTTCAGCATATGGCATAACCTGTCCGGAGCTTTTCTTGCAGGGCATTGGTCAAAGCAAAATATATCCGATCACGATAAAAGTAAAAGACCCAAAAAAAGTGGGTTCTAAAGTAAGAAATTGGGGTGAAATCTGGAAGATTTCACAAAAAAGAGGTTGGGAAGCAGGAGAAATCCGTTGATTTCGCATAGATTTCCTGGATTTTTCCTGTATTCATCTAATTTTCTCATTTTTCTCTTTCCTCGTTATTTTTCTCTTTCTTTTCACAATTTCTTCTTTTTCTGTCAATAAATAATATTTAGATGAGCATATTTGCTTTTCTGGAATTTTGTTTCCCGAATTTTCAGCTTTCCAGGATATTAGACGTGTAGAAGTTTCAAAGTCTTGGAAGAAGTTGCCTTTTCTATTTTCTACTCAGTTCCAAGCCAATTGAACATAATGTTAAAAAACCACTAGATTTGGAACTGAGGCTATTTTTAGTATAAGTAATTTAAAATAATTACGGGGATAATTATGTCCTATAACTGGAGCAATAGGACTTGTGAATATATTGAGGTGTATCGAGCTTACAGTTAAAAGTTAGTTTTATCTAAACAGGAATTTTGCAGTCGAACTTATGCAGTTAAACTGAACAACCAATTACAGCAAAAGTTTAACTATACAATATGCAAATTTGATCACAACGTCTATTCTATGCGATTTCGTACTCCAAATATATACCCTATACTGCAAGATTAAGGATTTCTATAGAGTTCAAATAAGCAGCTTTTGTAGCTGTACTGTAAGAATTAGAATCAATAGGAGTTGGGAGAGCATGAAGAGGAAGGGAGTAATAGGTCTGTTCGCTTTTGGCATCGTATTAGTTAACGCTTTAACCCTTGTAGTTTTTGGTTCTTCCGAAATGTCGAGGGGTAATACAAGTACTTCAGGATACGAAAAAGCTTTCGACCCCGAAAACATGAATCTCTCAATAAAGCCTGGAGACGACTTCTATGAGTATTCTGAGGGAGCCTGGATAAAAAGTCACCCTGTGCCTCTGGATAAATCGCGATACGGAGAGTTCGCGATAGTAGAGGACAAGACTTACGACCGTGTCAAAGAAATATTGGAGAATGCAGCCAGCAACACCTCTGCCCCTGAGGGAAGCCTTGAACAAAAGATCGGCAAGTTCTACAGCATGGGAATGGATAATACCACTCTGGAAAAGCAGCATCTTGACCCAATCAAAAACGAACTAAAGATGATAGACAATATCTCCAATGCCTCCGATCTCCAGGCAGTTTCGACGCAAATGATGGATTATGGCATTGATCCTTTTTTCTCGATATATGCCGCACCCGACAAGAAGAACAGCAAGGTCATGATCGCTACCCTTACTCAGGGAGGGCTAGGCCTTCCAGATAGAGATTTCTATTTCAGGCAGGACAACGAATCTATCAAAATCAGAGAACAGTATCTGACTCATGTTACCAAGATGTTCATCTTCCTCGGCGATAGCCCAGAGATTGCTGAGAATAATGCCAAGACCGTGATGAGGATAGAGACCAGGCTGGCCAACGCGTCCTTTACCAACGTTGACAACCACGATGAGGTCAAGACTTATAACAAGATGAACCTTGAGGAGCTTCAGACCTTTGCCCCAGGCATTGACTGGTCTTGCCTCTTCGGGTTCCTGGGTCGTCCGGATGTAACCGAAGTCAACGTCAGGAACCCTTCCTTCTTCAAGGAGCTAAGCGTCGCTCTTCAGGACGAGAATATAGCTGATTGGAAGACCTTCCTGCGCTGGAAGCTGATTTTAGGCACGTCTCCTTACCTCAGCTCCGACGTAGAGGAGGAACACTTTGATTTTTATGGGAAAAAACTCGATGGCCAGCAGGAGATGAAGCCCCGCTGGAAGAGGGTTATTGAAGCGGAAAACGAGGCCATAGGTGAGGCCATAGGCCGTGTCTATGTAGACAGGTATTTCGATCCAGTTTCCAAGGCCAGGATGCAGGAGATGATATCTAACCTGAAGAAGGCTTTCAGGGAAAGAATTCAAAATTTGACATGGATGGAGCCTGAAACCAAGAAGGAAGCTCTCATGAAGCTTGAGGCTTTGGATGTACAGGTAGGCTACCCCGATGAATGGCTGAACTATTCAGAGCTTGAAGTGAAGAACGATTCATACGTAAGGAATGTACTCAGGGCATCTAGATTCAAGTTCCATCACGGTCCTAGCGGTCTGAATAGAATAGGTCAGCCTGTAAATCGCAAACTCTGGGAGATGAATCCCCAGGAGACTAATGCCTATGCAGATTACAATAAAATAATCATAGTCTTCCCAGCGGGCATTCTTCAGCCGCCTTTTTTCGATAAGGATGCCGATGATGCTGTCAATTATGGTGCCATAGGTGCTATTATCGGACACGAGATTATTCATCACTTTGATAGCCAGGGCAGGAAATTCGACTCAAGTGGAAATTTGACGGATTGGTGGACACCAGAAGATGCCGATAATTTCAACAAAAGCACAGGGGTTCTGGTGGATGAGTATAACAGGTTTGAGATTCTGCCCGGCCTGTACGTCAACGGCAACCTGACCCTGCCTGAGAACGTAGCGGATTTCGGCGGATTGACCGTGGCCTATCACGCCTATAAGCTCTCATTGAAAGAGGAACCAGAACCGATTGATGGATTTGCTGGAGATCAGAGGTTTTTCTTAAGCTTTACTCAGGTATGGAGGGAATCGGACATAAACGAATCCCTTAGAACGTTAGCACTGACTGATACTCACTCGCCATCCAGGTTCAGGGTCAACGGCGTGGTCTTTAACGTGTCTGAGTTCTATAAGGCGTTCCCAAACATAAAGCCCTCAGATAAACTCTACAGACCAGAAAATGAGAGACCAGTGATCTGGTAAAGGATATTTGAAGCATTTTATAATTCAAATTAAGTAAGTTCAGAAAAGTAGATAAATCACAGTAATATTTTTTTGATAATATGCACAGACAAAAGAACAATCTATAAAATAAAAAGAAAAATGAATCTATACATAGAATATCTATTCAATAAATTCTAGAAATCTCCAAGTAAATCCATAGCTTTAAAGAAAGAAGAGTTAATCTATTCAAAATATTTACCCACCGTAATAATCTTTTGTAATACTCTATTTTCCATCCATTAAAGGTTAAATAGTTTATCCATTCATTTCTATTAATCTTCCACTGTTATAAAATCTTGAATATACGAGCATTTCACTTTTTTCATAGTTCTTAAAACCCGCAAATCATTCTTGTTTATCTTATATCGGATACTACTCGTCTTTTCAGTACTTCTATACTAATTTAATAAAATTCTATTAAAATATTCTAAAGTAGATCATTATTTATATGATAGGCATAATCTAGCCATCCGTTATATGATTAAAAGTTCAAACTCTGCTCTTCTTGCAGTTTAGCGATGTTATCCTCGTTCTTTTTTTGGGGATCAGTTCCTGACTTAACAGCTTTTATTCACGCTGGTTTGTAGAGAAAATGATTCTTCTGAACTGAAAGTATTGAAGGTGAACAGGTATAAAATTAATAATAAGAAAGTTATTCAATTCACTGTCGGTAAACTTCATTCACAGCATGTAGATTCTAAGATCCACTTATTTATTGTTTAATACTTTCAGTCCGCTATATTACTCTATTAATAAAAAGTCTGCATTTTGTTGTATGTATCAAAAACGGGGTAGTGTAAATCAGAAAATTGCCATCGGTGGCTATAAGTGAAACTAGTCACCAGTCACAGTCTATTATAACTAAGTATTTATAATAATACAAAGAATTATCTGCCTGAACTAACGATTTGACGAGCAAACACAAGCTTTAAGCTTTTTCAAAAAAGTTTCTTAAAGTTCACAAATTCATATTTTTCTGGATTTCTTAGAGCTGCAACTTTAAGATCCAGACGCTACTCTAACATAAATCCAGACTTCACTTTGAACTTAAATTTTCATCTAACCGATTCAACTGGACAAAAACCCGAGAGAAGGAAAATGAAAAATATTATTATTAAAGGGGCACGGGAACACAACCTTAAAAACATTACAGTGGAACTCCCGCGGGACAAGTTAATTGTTATTACAGGTGTTTCAGGCTCAGGGAAATCTACCCTGGCTTTTGACACGATTTATGCTGAAGGGCAGCGGCGCTATGTGGAATCCCTCTCAGCTTATGCGCGGCAGTTCCTCGGGCTTATGAACAAGCCGGACGTGGACAGTATTGAGGGGTTATCTCCTGCAATCTCTATTGAGCAAAAAACAACCTCAAAAAATCCTAGGAGTACAGTCGGGACAGTTACTGAAATTTATGACTACTTAAGGCTGCTTTTTGCAAGAGTCGGCACCCCTTACTGCCCGACTCACAACATAAAAATTGAGTCTCAATCTCCCGAAAAAATTGCAGACAGTCTCAGTAGGGAATGTGAGGGTATGGTTACCATTCTCTCACCTGTAGTCCGACAGAAAAAAGGAACATACCAGCAGCTCTTCAGGGAATTAAACAGTGAAGGCTTTGCACGAATGAGAGTAAACGGGGAAATCCACAGGACTGACGATGAGATTACCCTTGACCGTTACAAAAAGCACGATATTGAAGTCGTTATTGACCGGCTGGACCCCTCCGAAGACCGTTCAAGGCTTGTCGAAGCCTGCGAAAACGCTCTCCAGAAAACCGATGGGCTCTTAATCGCAGTTGATTCTGAAGGAAAAGACCACCTTTACTCCTCAAACATGGCCTGTCCGGTCTGCGGAATGGCTTTTGAAGAACTCCAGCCCAGAATGTTTTCCTTCAACAGTCCCTTCGGAGCATGTGAAGCCTGCAACGGGCTCGGGATAAAGATGGAGTTCGACCCTGACCTGATCATTCCGGATAAAACACTCTGTCTTGCAGACGGTGCTGTCGCCCTGTACAGGAACTATCTGGACAGTTACCGGAGCCAGCATCTGGCAGCCGTGGCAAAACATTTCGGTTTTGACATATTTACTCCTATTGAGGCTCTCACAGCTGAGCAGTATAATGTTCTCATGTACGGCTCGGACGAACTCATGCAGTTCAGTATGAGCATGAAGAACGGAGATGCCCACTGGTCTCATAAAGGAACATGGGAAGGATTGCTCCCACAGTCCGAGAGACTGTACAGCCAGACAAAATCTGAATATCGACGGAAGGAACTGGAAAAATTCATGCAAGTTCGGCCCTGTCCGAAATGTGAAGGCAAACGCCTGAAGGAAAAAGTGCTTGCAGTGAAGCTCGGCGGCAAATCTATTGTGGATACAACCAATCTCTCAATTCTGGAATGCATTCGGTTTTTCGAAAATCTTGAGCTTTCGGAAAAGGAAAAAGAGATTGCAAAGCAAGTCTTGAAGGAAATCCGCTCAAGGCTCGGCTTCTTAGAGCATGTGGGACTTGGTTATCTCACTCTTTCCCGCAGCGCAGGCACTCTCTCAGGCGGAGAAGCCCAACGAATCCGGCTGGCTACCCAAATCGGCTCAAACCTCATGGGCGTGCTCTATGTACTCGATGAACCTTCAATAGGACTGCATCAGAGAGACAACGAGCGACTTATCCAGACTCTTCAGACCCTGCGGGATCTTGGAAATACCCTGATAGTTGTGGAACATGATGAGGATACTATTCGGGCTGCGGACTATGTTCTCGATATAGGGCCAGGGGCGGGCGTGCATGGAGGTTATGTAGTAGCCGAAGGTACCCCTGAAGAAATCGAGAAAAATATGAAATCCATGACAGGCCAGTACCTCTCAGGAGAAAAGCAGATAAAACCGCCTGCTCTTCGCCGGCAGGGTGATGCGTTTATTAGGCTTAAAGGGTGCAGGGCGAACAACCTGAAGGACATAGATGTAAATATTCCCATAGGGGTCCTGACTGTGGTTACAGGTGTTTCAGGATCCGGAAAGTCCACATTAATTTATGATACTCTGTACAAGGCCCTTATGAAGAAAATAAACAAATCAAGTGTAACCCCAGGAGACTATGACGAGCTTATTTTTGACTCCGAGATTGACAAGGTAATCGTTATTGACCAGAGCCCTATCGGCAGGACCCCTCGCTCGAATCCTGCAACCTATACAAAGGTTTTTGATGCCATCAGGCAAGCTTTTGCCGATACCAAAGAAGCCAAAATTAGGGGCTATAAAAATGGGCGTTTCTCTTTCAATGTAAAAGGAGGACGCTGTGAAGCCTGCCAGGGAGACGGGCTGATAAAAATTGAAATGAATTTCCTGCCTGATGTGTACATCGAATGTGAGGAATGCAAAGGTACACGCTACAACCGGGAAACCCTTGAAGTAAAATACAGGGGCAAGTCGATTGCAGAAGTCCTAGACATGACCGTTGAAGAAGCTGCCGAACACTTTGAAAATATCCCTGCAATCAAAAATAAACTTGATACTCTTACAAGAGTCGGGCTTGGCTATATCAAACTCGGCCAGAGCTCAACAACGCTTTCAGGCGGGGAAGCCCAGAGGATCAAGCTTACAAGGGAACTCTCTAAAAAAGGTACAGGAAAGACAATTTACCTCCTTGACGAACCCACAACCGGGCTTCACTTCCATGATGTCAAAAAACTCATCTCAGTCCTTAACGGGCTTGTAGCAAAAGGGAATACCGTGGTTGTAATAGAGCACAATCTGGACGTAATCAAATCCGCAGACTATATCATTGATCTAGGTCCCGAAGGCGGAAATGCAGGCGGAGAAATTATTGCCGAAGGAACCCCAGAGGAAGTGTCTCTGATTCAGGAAAGCTATACTGCTC
>JAMXLQ010000089.1 GCA_024280975.1 Methanosarcina sp. | reverse complement strand
TAGAGAGATCATATTTATCCTAGGCGCAGAGCGTAGTGCCTCAGCGTTAACGCCGTACCTTCCTACGATTACAATTTCGGCATCCTTTATTATCTCAATGAACTCGTCATATGATGCAGGCATATTGTCGTATATCTCGAGTTCACCCAATGCTTCGAGCCGTTTTCTATATTCTTCCATCAGGAATATTGGATCTGCTACTATTATCTTCATACTCCCCCCGAGACTCCAAATTTTGCCTAGGATTCTCTGTAAGTTCTTTGTACTAAGCTAAAAAACAAGTGCACCCTGACTTTATATTCTTATTTGAAATCAGCAGATTTGTCTTCATACTTTATCTGTCTAGAATCCAAATGATCTTTGTACTTCTCTACCTTAAGACTCGATGTATTTCTCTGGGTTTTCGTCAAACTTCTTTTTATCTGAAAGGGCGCAGAAGTAATACATTTTTCCTTTGTATTCACTCTTGAACCTTGCTTTCTTCTCGTCTAGCTCCATCTTACAGACAGGATCAGTTACTAATATAATAATACCCCCAATGATTAGAGATACACTAAGATATTTCTATTTTGTCACACCATGCTCGAATATATATAATTTTTTGAATATTCTAATTTGATAGGAGTCTTCCAATTTTTAGAATGTACCGGAAATGCTTCTAGCGGCAGTTACGCTATTTTCCTGGAAGAAACTGATACCGATTATAATTTTTTCACATAAATTATTTACATTTGTAAAAACAAATCTATGTTTATGACGATACCTGAAAAGTATCGTATTGAACAGAGGTTTTCTTGAAGAATATTCACCATAAATAATGCCATAGTTGTGCGGGATCCTCGTCATCCCAAGGATCAAGAAAAAGGTGCTGGATTGAAGCCTTCTGTCAGAGTATTGGTCACTCCACTCACTTAAATTATTGTAATTTTTGAGGAAATCATGGCAGAAAAATTGACTGATAATGAAAAGGAATATTACGTACTTGTAAGAAAAGTCTTTGCTATATTGGCTCCTTTTTATGATGTTATTGCTGCACCATTTTCCGGCATAAGGGATAGAATGGTAAATTTTACAAATGCCCAAAAAGGTTCCAAAACACTGGATGTTGCCACGGGAACGGGACAACAGGCCTTTGCATTTGCGAAAAAAGGTTATGATGTTGTCGGAATTGATCTCTCTGAAGCCATACTCAATGTGGCCAAAAAGAAAAATAAATATAAAAATGCAAAATTTGAAGTCGCTGATGCGACAAATTTACCATTTGAGAACAATAGTTTTGATATCTCTTCCATATCGTTTGCTTTACATGAAATGCCTTTGAGTATAAGAGAAAAGGTATTGAAAGAGATGGTCAGAGTAACCAAGCCAAAAGGAATCATAGTAATTGCTGATTATGATTTACCTAAAAATAAGATTAGTAAGTTTTTAGTTTATCATTTTATTTCTCTTTATGAAACAAAATATTACAAGACTTTTATTAAATCCGACCTTGAAGCACTACTTAGCAAAAATAGAATTAAGATAATGGAAAAAGATACGGTGATGCATGGAGTTGGAAGAATATTGAAAGGGATAAATAATAAGCTGTTATACTGAAATGTTCGAAAACTTGTTTTTGCGAAAAGGATAAAAATAGTTGACGGAATATTATAAAAAGGTTAATATTATATAAATGTTAAACTAAAGAAGAAAAATTAAAATTTGAAGCTTCTTTTAATATGGGACAATCTCTTTTTGGACACTGAAATTAATAATATGATACAGGCATTAATATTATTCATGAACTAATATTAATCCATAAACGATTAATATTAACGCAAATTAATACTATATCTTTCTAAAAGAGTTTTTTTAAACAAATATTATGAAATCTCAAGTTCTCCGATACATACCTTGGATAGTACAAAAATCAGTACATTATTTACCTTATTCCATAACGCAGTAAGATATGGTTGTGTAATATGGTTGTGCATGAGGAAATTATCTACATCTCGCTGCTTACACTGCTGGCAAGCTTAATCGGGACTCTGGCCGGATTTGGAATATCTACAATTATGGTACCTGTTCTTCTGCTTGTTCTTCCTCTGCCTCAAACCCTGCTGCTGGTGGGCATAATTCACTGGTTTAACGATATCTGGAAGATACTCTTATTCAGGAAGGGAATAAAATGGAAGCTTTTACTTGCTTTCGGTCTTCCAGGGATCTTTACAAGTTTCCTGGGATCATCCCTATCTTTGAGGATCTCGCGAGAGATTCTCTCAAGAGCTTTAGGGTTGTTCCTTATCGTTTATGTTATCTTCATTGTCCTCAACCAAACTTTCAAACTGAGCCAGAAGTTATCGGTGGCAATATCTGGGGGATCTCTTACTGGATTTTTTGCAGGCATCTTCGGCATAGGAGGGGAAATAAATGCAGTAGCCTTGAGTGCTTTCAACCTTGAGAAAGCCGTTTATGTTGTAACTGCAGGTGCCATATCCTTTATGATTGACTCCACCAGGATAGCAACGTATATCCAAGGAGGTACGAGACTTGACCCTGTTCTTGTATCAGGCTTTTTGATCTTTATACCCATCTCTTTAATTGGAGCAATGATTGGGAAAAAGGGAGTCGAAAAAATACCCCAGGAAAAATTCAGAAATTTTGTGGCAATTTTCATATTTTTATTTGGCTTGAAATTGGTACTGGTCCCATAATTCAGTGGTATTCTCTCTTATCTCATTTTTGAAAATTATTATAATTGTATTTTTCTGTTGAATTGAGAATTATAGAATACTGAAGTAGGTAGCTTTTCCCCTTCAGACGTAGCACGAGAAATTAAGAAGCAGCTAAAAAATAGAAGTGGGGCAATCCCCACTAGTTTTAATTGCAGACTATTCTAGACTTGATAATTTATTAACATCCACCTGATGAACGCTCTTTGCTCTGTTCAATAGAAGAGTACTGTCCCATTTTGCTGGATGAAAGTTGCCCACCCTTTTCTGCCGACAAATATTCTGCTTTTTCTTTCAACTTCCCTGCAGACTCATTCTCTTTTACTTTGTCCATCATATCCATATCCATTTTTTCCCCTGTAAGGTATTCGTGGGCCTGCATCATCTGTTTCATCATTTCCATCTTAGACTCACTGGTTGCTGCTTCAGGGTTTCTAAGATACATTTCGTGCAGTTTTATGGCTTTCTCGAGGCATAAACAAACGCAATCCAAATTGGCCCGGGTTAAGCTGGCCTTTTCCATCTTGCCTGTATAGCAACTTTCATTAGCTTCTTTCTCTTCCATCATAGATTCCATTTTATCTTCTTTGGCCTCTTTCTCCTCCATCATAGATTTCATTTTATCTTCTTTGGCCTCTTTCTCTCCCATCATAGATTCCATTTTCTCTTTTTTGGCTAACTTCTCTTCCATGATAAAACTCTTCATAGCATTCATCATGGTTTCATTGCATGATTTTTCTCCCATTCTCATGGAACCCATCATCATAGTCATCATCTTTTCCCTGGGTGAAGGCTCACACATTTCCT
>JAMXLQ010000088.1 GCA_024280975.1 Methanosarcina sp. | reverse complement strand
TGGCTTTTTTTTCAGCAATTAGTTGCATGTGTTCTGTATTGTCATATATGTATACACTTCTACAATGCTGCAGGGATGGAAATAAATTATCAAGTGACCGTTTGTATCTATCTATGATTTTATCAAGAGGAACGTCATGTCCTCCCTTAAAAACTCTATCTCTCACACGATCGTGATTGATGCATGGATCTGCCGTACTTACAAAATATAAATATACTTGCCATCCACCATCTTTTGCATTTTTGAGAAATTTTACTTTTGATGGATGTGAAAAAACAGTTTCAAATGAGAACAATTTTTCTTCTGAGCTGATATAACAATCCCGTAGATACTCAGCTAACATTGAACCTACATATGAACTTCTGTTTGGTGTGTTGAAACAGTTATTATTAATTATAATATCCTCGATGTTAATGTTACAGTTTTTGTAGAATGGAGATCGCAAAATAGAATTTCGAAAACTATTTTCATCAATTGTCAATCCAAATTTACCGAAATCAAGCACATAAATAGAATTTAAATCATCAGGATTTATGTGACGGTCAGGATTAATCAGGGCACGCCCGTACTGTACTACTTAACTATATGTGCCCATAAGTTATAGTTGTTTCATTAACTACTCTATTTATAAGTATCGTTCATTCATTTTATCGATTCCATGACATATTAAACTTCCTAAAGTGAACTAAGATGACTTATAATTACATAAAACGTTAGCCTGCCCATAAACCAACTACACCTGAAAATTTTCTGATGTCATTCTTATTTTCATGTTTTTTCAGTGACCGCTACATAACATCTATCACTTTTTCTGCAATTTCTACACTTTAAAGAAACCGAAGTATGGGCAATAGATATAAGAACTTGATAAATAAAAGAAAATGTGGATAAATAATAAAAAACCTAATTATCCTAATTCTTCTGAATCATTCATTGCCATTGGTTAAGATAAAAAGGCTAGTGCATCAAATCATTCTTCAAAAATGATAAAGCAAAAACTTTATTTTTATTAAGTCGGAGCAGAAGAAATGTTTAATAAAAAAGTTAGCAAAAAAGCAAAAATTATAATATTTTTTGTAGCCATCATTGCTGGAGTATGGCTTGCGCTTAATTTCATTATGATCGGCCCAGGATTGCCACCTCCAAAGGTAATGCCTGATTGGTACATCCCAAGGTATGATGATTGGCAAGGAAATAGAAACAGCTGCATTTCATCTTTTCCTAATAATATCTCCCCTTACTGCAATGTTGGAAAATTCTCTGATGAAAATTTTATAAACGTCTGGTACTTTGACGGTGAATCTAACTTTTTGACGGGAGAAGATGTGCTTTATCATTATTTGAAAGAAAACGGCAATTTGTCCCAACAGGAAATAAATATTAGTACAGAAATTCAAGAAGTATATAAAAAGGAGATGGCTGAGAATACATCTTGGGAACCTCTAGTTCCTCATTTGTTAAACATAACAGAATATACAAGTCATGAAACATCGGGATATTTTATAGTATACGAGAAGCCTTTCCTTAAAACACGAGAAGATTACTTCATAGTTTATTACGGGACTATGGACAAACAAAATTTCACTGAAGAAAAACCGTTGCTTAAAAAGTTGATAGTAGAGTCCTATTATATGGTTAATGAATATGGAAAAGTTGATGGACTGAGAGAATCTTAATAAATTTGGAAACACATTTCTCATTTTATATGAGCAGCTCATGTTTTTCAGTGATCGCAAACGGTCATACATAAAGTTATCCCATGAAAACAGTGTCTACACGTATCACTTTTGAACTACAGTGCGTTAGTTGGAACAGTTACCCACAAATAGTTCATTAACTACGTTGTTAAACCTTATGTTCCCATGGAACTGAGAACTAAAAACATCAGGTCCAAAGTTATTCTTGGCTTCTTAAAATGTCTATAAGGGAATTAATAGACACAGAAGCCATTACATAGAAATTCTGGACTAATTACGGTGCAAGGTAATGTTCTGTGATATGTTCTGTAATGAAAACGATAGGAAACTATAATGGTACTTTAATAGTTTTTGTTTGGGTAAGTTTACTAACAAAAAAACAAAGGTTACTATAGCGAAAAAAAAATTATCTGCTAGCAAACATTTTGGTTGAATTCTTTTTTATATAACTATTAATATAATACCAGATGGAGGATGGGAAACCAGGTGAGAAGATAACAGCTACCTGATTTTATGGAGGTAAGCTTATCAAAAAAGGTCCACACGATGTTAAAGAGTATATAACCGACAGGGGTATCGGTTATCCTACGAACAGAAAAGACCTTATCAGGTTTGCTGAAGGAAAGCAGGCAGAAAGTAATGTTCTGGATCTCCTGAAGGGAACACCCGAAATTGAGTACAACATCCCTTATGAAGTTACCAGAGAAATCGAACTTCTGGAAAGTCAATGTACTAGAGAGTATACCAGATCAGAATACTGAATTTGTAGATAGATTTTCGTTCAAATAAACTCGTTTAGAGAATAAACCATAAAACTTAGACAATAAAATTAGTTCCTTCGTAGACAGGATTCTGACTATTTTAGATGAGTTTTTGTCAAAAATAAGGAGTTAAAACTCTGGATCACAAGGTAGCATTCGTAATTTCATTGGATGAAGTTAGGAGCTAAGTAGCTTTCACCTTGAGATATATACATCTGAGATTGATACCTCCGACTGCTAATTGCTAATTTATATTGAGTTGGTGATACAGGCCCTGATTTAAATTATGTAAAAGCAGGAGGGAAGAGGCACCGATATACAGTTGAATGGCGTGACTATAGCAAAAAATCTGGACTTCACATGCTTCTCAATGGAAAATTTACTCATGTTCATTTATAAAAAGCGCAATGAGAAGGCAAAGAAGGTAGATAATAAAGCTGAGTTATTTAAAAGTTTACTATAAAAAGCTAATATATTTGTCTTTTTATAAATGTTAAATTCCAATGTGGAGATGGGGGTATTATTTGACTGATAGAGATAGAACAACGATAAAATTGAAAGTCGCAGAAGCTGATCAAAGAGATGTCGGAAAAGGAATTGTCCGGGTGGATGACGGTTTCAGGGAAAAGCTGGGCCTCAAGCCCTTCGATGTTGTGGAAATCAAAGGAGGAAAATCGACTTCAGCCCTTATAGGGCGCCCATATCCCAGTGATTCGGGGCTTGATATTATCCGCATGGATGGGCTTATTCGTACTAATGCAAAGACCAGCATAGGAGAGTACGTGGATATTCGCAAAGCCGACTGGAAAGAAGCAAGGAGTGTAACTCTTGCGCCCGTAGCAAAAGGTATGCAGATCTATGCTCCCAGCGAGACTCTTAAAGCCGTATTTATGAATCATACGGTTTCTAAGGGAGATTTTATTTCCACCACAAGCTTGAGGCGGTCAAGGGAAAGGGAGACTTTCGGTAGAGGGATTATGTCCGAAGATTTCTTTCAGGACTTTTTTAATCAAGGTATGGGGCAGTCATTTGGGTTGGGAGAAATAAAATTACAGGTAGTCTCCACTTCTCCATCTGGGATAGTAAAGATTACAGATGCAACAGAGGTTGAGCTCTTACCTGAAGCTGCAGAAATAACTCCAGAACAGAATATTCCCACTGTCATGTATGAAGATCTGGGTGGGGTTAAAGATGCTATCACCAAGATAAGAGAAATGATAGAGCTACCTTTGAAGCATCCTGAACTTTTTGATAGATTGGGAATCGATGCTCCAAAAGGAGTACTACTTTATGGACCGCCTGGAACAGGCAAGACAATGCTTGCAAAAGCGGTTGCAAACGAGACCGATGCCTACTTTATCTCCGTCAATGGTCCGGAAATTATGTCCAAGTACTATGGAGAGTCAGAAAAGGGAATCAGAGACGTCTTCGAAGAAGCAGAGAAAAATACTCCTGCAATCATTTTCCTTGACGAAATCGATTCAATCGCCCCTAAGAGGGCTGAGGTGACAGGAGAAGTCGAAAGAAGAGTTGTAGCTCAGCTTCTCTCGCTTATGGATGGACTTAAAGCCCGCAAGAATGTAATTGTAATAGGGTCAACAAACCGTCCTGAAGCAATTGATATGGCTCTTCGTCGACCAGGTCGATTTGACAGGGAGGTCGAGTTGAGGGTTCCAGACACTGAAGGAAGGCTCGAGATTTTCCAGATTCACACAAGAGGTATGCCACTTGCCGAAAACGTAAATCTCATGGACTTCGCTCAGGTAACTCACGGATTTGTGGGAGCCGACATTGCTGCGCTTTGCCGGGAAGCAGCAATGAGTTCCTTAAGACGAATTCTCCCGAAGATAGATCTCAATGAACCTGAAATTCCAAGTGAGATCCTTGACACACTTCGGGTTACAAGGGAAGATTTTGAAAATGCCCTTAAAGATGTCCAGCCTTCAGCTATAAGAGAAATCCTTATCGAGATTCCTAATGTGAGCTGGGAAGATGTAGGCGGTCTGGAGGAAGTAAAACAACTTCTGAAGGAGGCTGTGGAGTGGCCCCTCAAAAGTCCGGAATCGTACAGGGACATAGGAGTTGAGGCTCCAAAAGGAGTGCTTCTATACGGCCCTCCGGGTACTGGAAAGACTCTCCTTGCAAAAGCCATTGCTCACGAGTCGGAAGCTAATTTCATTACCGCAAAAGGAAGTGATCTACTTTCCAAGTGGTATGGGGAGTCTGAAAAAAGAATTGCTGAGGTTTTTTCACGAGCTAGACAAGTTGCTCCATCTATTATCTTCTTGGATGAACTAGATTCTCTTGCACCTATTCGCGGGGCTTCTGTAGGTGAGCCACAGGTTACTGCCAGAATCCTGAATCAGCTTCTTTCCGAGATGGATGGGCTTGAGGAACTCAGGGCTGTGGTGGTAATAGGTGCAACTAATCGTCCCGATATTATAGATCCAGCTCTTCTAAGGCCTGGACGTTTTGACGAGTTAATTCTAGTTCCAGTTCCGGATGCGGGAGCTCGGAAGGAAATTTTTAGGGTCCATACAGCGAAAATGGCGTTTGCAGAGGATGTTGATATTGACAAACTCGTTTCCATGACCGATCAGTATACAGGCGCTGACATTGCAGCTGTGTGCAAAAAGGCAGGAAGAGACGCACTTCGCGAAGATCTTCACGCTAAAGAGATGAAGCAGAAACATTTCCTTCAAGCGATTGCTGAAACCGGGCCTTCGGTTACTCCTGATACCATGAAATATTACCAGGCTGTACAGAGTGGCCTGAGAAAAAGGCAGTCCAAAGAAATAGAGAGTACGTTTTACGCATGAATAAGAGATGAGAAGTTTAATATTCTTTTTCCTTTTTCTTTTCCTTTTTCTTTTTCTTTTTTTATTTCATTAACTGATTCCAAAACTCAAAATTGATTATTTAAATCCAGTATTTTGAATGATTAACCGAGTTTTTGAGAGAGTTAATAGCTCTGTTTCTTTAGTGACTCTAAATTGCCATCATATTTTGAGCATCCAGCCAATTCAGGTTAAGATTCAAAGAAAAGATTTAAAGAATATTGGAATGTAATCAGTACTGATTTTTTTTAAATGATGGGTGGTGAAGGAAAATAAATGAAAAATAAGCAAAAGTTGTATTCAATAGCTTTAGCTTCAGCAACCTTGATTTTTGTATTTTCAATTTTAATTTCATCCGTGGCGTCAGCGTCACAGGTAGCGGCGCAGGTGACGAGAATTGGTAATGGATCCGATCCTGCTATTTATGGTAGCAAAGTGGTATGGACAGATAGTGGTGTTATTCATGTTTATGATTTGACCTCGAAAACAGACACTACAGTTAGCTCTTCTGCAGCATCTCATCCAGCTATTTACGATAACAAATTAGTTTGGCATGATGAAAGTAGTGGAGTGCCAAGACTTACAGTTTATGACATACCTTCAGGTGCTCGGTCTTATATTACAAAAGATATAGACAATCGTAGTATTCCTTCTATTTACGGCAATAGAATCGTTTGGAGTGCAAATTACAATGAATCAACTTATAATTACAGCATATATATGAGGGATATATCTACCTCAACACAAGCCTGGATAACACAAGGAGAAAATCCAGAAATATACGACACAAAAATAGTGTATTCTGCCAATGGTAGGGACATGAGAGATGTCTTCATTTATGATATCACAACCAAGAAAATTGAATTAGTAAGTCCATATTCTAGCGACCTTACTAATCCGCATATGTATGGTAATAAAGTGATATGGTCAAACTTCTATACAAGAGCTGGATTTATACAAATGTATGATCTTGTTACTAAAAAGGCTATAGATGTTACCAGTGATAACACAGGTAATACCTTACCTGAATACGCAGACTCATATACTGACGCTGGAGATGACACCGGCACTCACGTTGCCATAAATGGGGACAAAATCGTATATTCAAAATCTGGCAATGACCAATTTGGTTATGCGGGTGTATACGTTTATGATATTCCTTCCGCAAAAAGCACTCCAGTCTATATTTATCCAGAAGGGACTCCCACAACACCTGATATTTACAATGATACTATTGTATGGGGAATAGACGGTAACTATGGTGCGGTTAATGATAATGGCATCTATATGAGTGATCTTTCTGCCACAAACACCCTGCCACCCGTAGCTGAATTTACTGCAAACGTAACTTCTGGAACTGTACCTTTAGTTGTGCGATTCACGGATTTCAGCACTGGTGGGGTACCCACTTCCTGGTATTGGGACACTGGAGATGGCATTTATTCAAAACACGCCACGAATGCAACCCACACGTTTACAAAACCAGGGGTGTATAACGTTACTTTAACAGTGGTAAATGAAGCAGGCAATAGTACGATGACGAAACCGAAGTATATTACTGTAACTCCCCCACAACCACCAGTGGCAGATTTTTCTACTAATGTAACCTCTGGAACAGCACCTCTAACGGTGTTATTCGCTGCTACAAGTAAAGGTGGAGCTACAAGTAAAGTCGAGGAACCTACATCCTGGTATTGGGATTTCGGCGATGGTACCAATTCATCAGATTCGGCTACGGTTCACACATTTACGAAACCAGGAAATTATACAATCAGTCTGACTGTGGGAAACATTATAGGGAACAATACAACGACAAGGCCGGATTACATAGTTGTTACTGATCCAAACGCTCCGGTTGCAGACTTCAACAGCAATATTACAGAAGGTTATGCTTCCCTGTCGGTACAATTTAATGATCTTTCCCAGAAAGCAATTTCAAGGATATGGGACCTTAATGGTGATGGACAGCTTGATTCCAATTCTACAAATCCGATTTATGTATACACAAATGCTGGAACCTATATTGTCAACCTGACTGTAAGCAATGAAAATGGAACTGACTCCAAAACAGCTGCAATAAATGTACTTACACCAATCAGTTCAAGCACTGGCAGTAGTGGGGGAAGTAGCCATAGTAGTTCCGGTGGAGGCAGAGCAGGTGGTTCCCCTGAACCTGCAAAAAATGTCCAGGTAAAGGAAATTTCACAGGCTTATGTTACAAACGGGAAGCCTGTAAAATTTGATTTCACAAAGAATGTGACCTGTGTTGTGTATGTGGGTTTTGATGCAAAGAAAACCTTTGGCAAGACCACAACCATTGCGGAACAGCTCAAAGAAAAGTCGACTTTGGTATCTGGACTGCCTTCTGGAGAGGTTTATAAATCCTTTAATATCTGGGTAGGAAACGGGGGAGTCGCAATTTCAAAGAACATTGAAAATCCAGTTGTTTGTTTCAAGGTTGAAAAATCCTGGGTAAAGGACAAAAATATCGATCAGGATTCTATCAGTCTTAACAGATACAGCGATAAAAAATGGGAGCAATTTCCAGTAAATCTTTCAAGAGAAGATAACAAATACCTGTATTTCACAGCCAAAACTTCAGGGTTTTCTTCATTTGCAATAACGAGTACAAAGAAACCATCTAAAGAAATTGTAATGGAAGTA
>JAMXLQ010000087.1 GCA_024280975.1 Methanosarcina sp. | reverse complement strand
AACGCAAATTTCAACCTCTGAAAAAGGAGGCTTGACCCTATTTAGTAGAATAATTGGAGCTGTGGTTCCATCAGGCAAAATAATCTGGTCAGTTTCTTCAATTTTTGTCCCTGGAGGAAACTGCACCCAAGCACAAGTTAAAAATTGTTGATCACCTTTCCCCGTGATAAGTTTCTCAATTTTTTGATAGTTACATTTTGGATAAGAGGGAAGACCGTAATCATCATCCCATCCGTTATTGGAAACGCAAGGTTTCAGGGTGACAGTAGACGAGAAAAACATTAATGCCCTCTCCAGTCACTACAAAAATGATTTGAAAACCCTACACTAAAAGAAGGACTCGCAAAGGCAGTGGATCTGGCAGACCTATACTTTTCGATGTAAATGTCTGCTGTTTTTTCAAACCTCTCAATGTCCTGGTCTGTTGTGTTCTGCTGACTATACCCTGGGGTCTTATAACTGGCTGCTAATTCTCCAGTAGTTTTCATTTTTGTAAGAACTGCCGCGAGGATGGCATATTTTCCAGCTAAAATTACATATGGATTGATCTCATCTGTAGTTTCACATAAGGCAAGAACGTCCTCACTAGTTTCTTCGATGATCTCCAAAATGTCAATATCTTTAAGGGTGTTGAAAAATATTTTTGACTTGACGTAATCGACAGAACACAGAGCCATGTTGAAAAGGAGATTAAGAAAGAATATAAAAGAAAATCAAAAAAAGAAAATTGAAAATTAGTATGAAGATAAAGAAACCTGCTTTTTCTTCCTAAGCTGTTTAGACCTTCTCCATCTTTTTTTAAACGTAAACTCTTTTTTTATCAGTGCTGATGAATGATTTTTTAAATTACCTTTTTCAAAAAACTTAGATTCAGAAAGTTTGGCCTGGTGCGCTTCCTGACAAGCTTTTGAGCAATAGATTAAGGATATTTTCCCATATTTCAAGAAATTTTCTGTTAAAAGTTCCCTCTTTTGTTCGATGGAGATCGTGATTAGGTTAGAACATTCAGGATTTGAGCAGCTTACATTAGTTTTCAACGGTGGGTTGGTAATCATATACAGCTCCGTTGATGTATGCTTCAGGTGCGGAACAGTAAGGAACAAAAGAAGTTAAAAACAGACCGTTGGTATCTTCTGAATTAATTTCTGAGGCTAATAGGTCTGCAGCTTCTATTAAAAAAGATGTCTTCAGAATGTAGCAATTATGCCGGTCAGGACAACGATTTGTGCAGATATCTCCAAATTCAGTAGTCTGTGGGTTGGCGAAACATAACATATTTAATAATATTATATGAGTAGTATAAAGATTTTTGGTAAATGTTGTTTAAATCCCTGGTTGGAAATACGATAACTTTCCCTTTAGTTTTGAGAGTTGCCTTGCCGTTGACTATCTTAACCCTCTTCATTTCTCTTATCTCCAGGTGATGATAAGAGAAGCAGTTATACTTGCAGCGTTGGAGCCGTCCTGATTAATGGCCTGCAGAGCAATGTAAGGCAACCCTACTTCTACGATTATAGGAGTAGGAGAGATAGAAGAGATCGATCCTGTTTGAATCACAGAACTTGCAGAAGAATTTGAAGTTTCAAAAGAAAGGACGTTGAAAGTTACGCCAGAAGCTCCGGATTCAGAAGCTATAAGCCAAATGGTAGCAGCTCCTTCAACGTATAGTTTGCTAGACTGATTTACTGTAGCTCCGACCGCTACTGCTTGATTGGACCATACAGCTACTCTTGGAGCATAATAACCGAAATCAAGTTCTACTTGAATGTCATCAGAAGCGTTTTGATGATCATTATCGTATGTATATGTAATTATTTCATTAGCAATTGTAATTGTGATCTTGGTGCTAGCAATTCCACGGTCATAAATTATTTCTTTGGTTGTTTCGTCCCGGATTCTCAGAATATCTTTTTCGTTAATGAGATTAAATGGAGAGCCCAGGGTAATTGTTTTAGATGCTGGATTGAATGTAATTAGAGAAGGCGGGACGTTTAAATGCATAAAATCACTTCTTCTTTGAATTCAGCGCTGCTAGATCTGAATCTTTTTTCTGGATTTCTTGTGTTTTAGCATTCAGTTCGGCTGTAAAACTGATTATCTGAGACTCTTTTTTCTTTACTAAAGCTTCAAGTTCAGAAACTCTTTTTTTCAAAGATGAAACTTCTTCATCTGAGATTGAAGGAAGAAGAGGCTGTACAACAGTAGCTATTATTCCACGTTTTATTAAAGGGGAAGCTACCGAGTCTAGTAGCTCAAACTCCCCATTTTTTCTCATGTAGATTTTACCCTGAATAAGTACTCTTCCGCTAGCTACAACTCTTACTTTCACCATGCCGAAACCTCAGATTGAGTTGAAATCTACCACGCATTCATCATGATAGAAGTTTGGACCCATTACACCATATGTGGTTCCATATAATGGGCTTATGTCAGGAATCTTGGAATCGTAACCAAGAACCGTCCTTGTTTCAGTTCCTATAAGAAGTTCCATATATAGGCCTGTTTCATCGCATGGTGATATGAAGCCAGTTCCTGGCGCTAATTCGGTAGACCAAAATATATCTCCAGAAGCTGCCGTTTTGACGTCATTGAGCATAGCTCTAACCCGATCGATTTCCATGTCACCAGTATAAGGCATTTTTGAAACTTCAAGCTGAGAATATTGGTCGTTTGCAAACGTTGCATTAAAGTTTACACCTGTTACACCGGCATCTCGAAGGATCGCTTTTGCTGCCCCGGTAGCTTCAATTGCCTTTCCTGGGGTTCCGAAGTCATATGTATCTGTAATATGGTTAGCAGCTGCCTCATACAGACCTTTTATTCTCACTGTATTATTGTTAGGTTTCCAGTTTGAGATGAGGACCTTCTCCTCTGCTTCTGCGATTTTTCGAACGGCGGCATTCTGATACTCAAGAGGCAAGTCGATATTGGTATTGTTTTTAAAAGCATTCCATTTTGAATATTCGATTTCCCAGCCACGAGTTATTACTGCAAGTCTTACAGTTTCAGCTGACAGTTCAAGGCCATCACGTGCTATCGCTGCATCTGGGATTTCGTAAGAAATTATAGCATCCCCCATTTCAGAGATCTTGTTGTAATCCATTTTGAAAGTTCCTTCAGGCAGCGGAGTTACCTTTGCATATAGTTTTCTTGCATTAAGCAATCGATGAAGGGGGTGTGAAAGATTATTGTTGAAGTATGTGGTAGCTCTTTGATAAGGTGATAATGTCATCTTGTTTTCCTCCTTATATTGTCTCCACTTTCAAATCAGCCGCTGCTGTTCTTGCATCTGCGGGATCAGCTGCCTTCCCCATTTGAACTACACCAGGGCTTTCCAAAATAACAAGAATGAACCCAGTTATTGCATGATCTGATGTAGAGTAAGTCAGTATTTTTCCGCCAGCTGGTACAACATAAGGCTTCGGTACTGAGTAATATAGAGATGTGGTATCTGCACTTTTGATATCTGACTCTACCAACAGGTCTCCAAGTGTGTTATTTGCTGCAGTTCCATCGACGTTATTATGAGCCACGATACCTGCAACAGCACATGATTCATTCACTAGGAATCCGTCAGCATCCCCTGAATCTGTGCTAAGTGTTCCTACATTGATCGTTGCTCCTGAAACCGCGGTTACTACATCCGCTACCACATCTCTTACGATTGCTCCTGGAGGCAATCTTATTGTCTGAGTTTCAGAGGTGTTCTTCGAAAATGGGATTTTAACTGCAAGTTTTCCGGCAAGCCAAAAGCCTGGGATATGCTGACCACCTGACCAAGAAAGCAGAGGATCATCTTTTGCTGCAATTGTTTTAGCAGCCAGACCAGATGGACAGAAAAGAGCGAATCCACCACCCGAGATAATGCCTACTGCGTCGTTTACATTAAATGCGGTTCGCATATCATCAGGTCTGAACTGAAGAGGACCATCTTCTAAAGCAACATAACCCATGGGAGGTTTTACTCCATCAGACGGTATAACATCGTTTGTAGTTGATCCCTGGACTGCTATATTTGCAGGGTAAATGGCAGATTCAACGAACTTATTTTCCTTTCTTGCGTAATGTCCAACGATCCTTATTTTCCCATGGGGAGTTGTAAAATCGGTATCTACCATCAAAGATCACTCCCACTTTTCGTCCCATTTCTGAATTTTAGGGTTCCACCATCTGGAAACACAAGTTTTAGGCTTTTCTTCCGGTGGAATATAATTTCGACCACTGCCTACATCTCCGGCAGAATTGACTACTATAAGCGCGATGGCGCTTTTGATCTGTTCAGTAGTAGGATTGGTCTTTAGGAAGTTTGTAGCTTTTTCATCTTTTGCAATTGATTTGAACTCTTTTATCGCTTCGTCTCGTTCTGCTGTTGCCTTGAGTTCAGCGTCATGAGCTGTGATAGCTGATTCAACGGTAGCTTTAGTCCGTATAGGTTCACCATCGACCTGTTCTTGGTACTTTTGTTTCCAGGAATCAAGTTCATCACTTAGTTTTTTATTATCTGTTTCCAGAGCCGAAACACGGCTTTCGAGCTGTTCTTTTCTAGAGACAGCACTTTCGTACATCTCTGCTGAAACTACGGCGGGTGTACCGCCTCCGGGTTTGTCTGACATAGTATCCTCTGAGTTTTTAGAAGGATATTTGAATGAAAGAATAGCAGAAAGTTCAGGACGAATACCTACACCCATAGCCTGAGTTGCTGCAGGCTGATGAGGCCACATAACAATAGTAACGCCTGTTCCGTATCCCGCAATCACGTCAGAAGAATTCTTTTTGAATCGAAGAGGGATACATTCCTGGCTGAGGCCTTGATAAAATTCAGAATTAATGAATGCCTTAGCTTTGTCTGGAAGGTTCGCAAAAGAAGCTATTACATGACCTGTTTGAGGGTCGTATTCGAGATCATATAGAGAAGCACCGCCTAGAAGGTCGTTGGTATCTTCATGATTTGTGGATATTAGGCCCCCTTCCCAGGTCCTAAAATCCTTCGAAAAAAACTCTTCTGTTAGTGTTGATTCTTCTCCCCAGAAATTATATGCATGTTGACCCTTGACGGCTATTGCCATTCGAAGGTCGCCATTGGGTAATTGAATAGGAGTAAATGAGCGCAAAGGCTCGGTGATTAGATGTTGCGGTGGATCACCAGAAAAAGTAGGACTTAGCATAGTGAAAAAGTCAGCTAAAAACGATATAAAGGAAAATCAAAAATTGATAGCCAAATTAACTTTATAAAAGAAAGAATTAAGTTATAAAATCGTTATCTATCTAATTAATTATTAATTAATACTAGTACTAGCTAGTACTATTACTAATTCGATAACAATATAGAGATATCATTTTTCAAACATCAAATTTCACAGATATAACGTTAATCGACTAACAATATTTTACCCATCAGGCTCAATAATTTATTTGATCAATTATGTTTAGTCGTGTGTTGATTTATATATATGGGCTCTTACTACATTTTTAACACCTATATCTATATATTGAAACAACTTTCTAATTTGAAGAAAGAAGACGCTACACTCGAACTGTTAAAAAGTTCGGTTTTAGTATCTTTTTCTGGAGCATCGAGGGTTTACATTGCCTCTATTTTGCTGCAAACAAACCCTAATCTATTAACCAGCCTGGCTGGAGGGCTCATAATTTATAGTGTTTATACACTTGATAGAGCTCTTGATTCAAAAGAGGATGTTGTAAACAGGGAGGAGTTAAACGGCTCAAGAAAAGAAATAGGGCTTGCAGCTTCTTTGCTTACGTTCCTTATAGGAAGCTATGTTTTTGCACAAGAAGGCCTTCTTGCACTTGCGTTCTTACCTTTCATAACCGGTTTCCTTTACAGCAAAGGTATCAAAATAGGAAAATTTTCCTTGAAACTAAAAGGAGGCCTTGGAGTCAAAAACATTGTCGTAGGGATAACCTGGGGGCTTTGCATGGTAGGAGCTGCATGCATCAACTATGGAAAAATAGTCCCTTTAATCATAGTATTTATTTTATATGGAGTGAAAACTTTCACAAACTCTGCATTAGATGATTTTAAAGACATAAAAGGAGATACTTTGGCAGGAATTAAAACCCTTCCTATATATCTTGGTGAACAAAATACTCGAAATTTCCTTTTAGGACTGCACCTGCTTTCCCACCTGATACTCGGTATTGCTCTAATTTATGGAGTTCTTGCTTTTGAACCTTTAATAATCCTCTACAGTTTCATATGTGGGCTAATTTGCATCAAGAACTATACAAAAAGTGATAATAATATTTCGATATGGAAGATGTTTTTTCAGGACGGAGAGGCCGCTACTTCGATTATATTACTAGAAATCGCGAATGCGGTTCTTGTGTGACTGCCTCATTTATAGGCAGTATATTTTTTATCTCTATAGAGTTTTCTTTATAATACTCAAAAAGATCTTTCATCCACTTTATAGCAGCTGGATCTGAGCCTATCAAATCTTCTCTAGGATCATATGTCCCGTTCTTGAAATTCAACGACAATGAAACACCCTTATCGGTCGTTATAAACGCGGCTTTTATTGAGTTAGATACAAACAGATGTGCATTATCGAAATCGAGCCCGTCTTTTAATTCGGAAGAATACTCATCTTTAATTTTTTTATATATATCTTCTGTCACTATCAATGATATTTTGACCCCTGCTTTAGCGAGTTCTAAAAACATTGTAATCCATATAGGATTAAATACGCAAGTGGCTCCTTCTATACACTCAGATTCTTTGATAAGTTCCCCAAATTCCTTGTGAGATTCATAAAGATTACAATTAGTTGTTTCAATCACTCTACACTTGCTGAGTTCTTTAATTCTGTGA
>JAMXLQ010000086.1 GCA_024280975.1 Methanosarcina sp. | reverse complement strand
TCCATAAGTTTATCTAAATAAATACCTAGTTTGTTTAAATAATTTAAATACAAATAATTTGAATATATTAACAGTTCATATGCGTAAAGCCACAGCTGTAACCACAGGACTTATCCTTCCATTTTTTATAATTTCAATTATTTTTACCCGCTTATGCCTGAATCTATGGCAACTCACTGGAATTCCCAGGGAGAAGTAGATGGCTATGTGTCGAAGTTCTGGGAACTTTTTTTCATGCCCTTACTGATACCGGCTTGGAGGAAAGTTATTCAGGATTATGGGAATAGTTGCTATGTTGGGAGCCTTTTTTCCTGGATTTGAATTCTATTTCATTATCGGGCCTGCACTTCTTATTGCGGGGTTCACGGCTGTTTACTCATATCTGGAATATCAAAAAGAACTAAAAGAAAACGAATCTAAAATTAAAACTTAAAAATGAAGGTTACAGGAATTCCTGTAATTCCAGACCCTGAAATTTCTGTTTACTCGGTTTTTTGGCTTTCATTTTATCAGCACGTTTATCTAACATGTTCTCGTTTGGTTTATTGATTCTTATGGCCGAGGATATAACAGAAGACACCAGCAAAAGAATTGAGAATGGGGATACAATCTCAGTTAATTATGTAGGAAAACTTGAAAATGGTACAATTTTCGATACTTCCTTGAAGGAAGTTGCTATCGAGACAGGGAAATACGATCAAATGAGAAATTATGAACCCCTTACATTTACAGTAGGCGCAGGCCAGATGATAAAAGGGTTTGATGAGGGTGTTGTCGGAATGAAAGTGGGAGAAGAAAAAACCCTTACAATCCCACCTGAAGAAGCATATGGAGAATACAGGCAAGAATTCGTAAGAGAGATCCCTGTTGATGCGGTTAATTTTACTCCAGAAGTTGGAATGAGGCTGGCTACGGACAACGGTCTGACAGGCAGTATCACAAAGGTAAATGAAAATAGCTTTGTTGTAGACTTTAATCATGAGCTTGCAGGAAAAACGCTGATATTCTCAGTTAAAGTAGTTTCTATGGAGGAACGGAAGGGATGAATACCAGGAAGGAATCGGTCTTTTTCATAGCGATTCTGCTCCTGGTAAGTACAATCTTTGTTAGTGGATGCACGGATAATGGGAGCAAGGGAGAAAACAGCAAAACAGTAAAATCTGGAGATATGATCCAGGTAGACTATACAGGAAAGCTTGAAAACGGCACGGTCTTTGACACCTCAAGAGAAGATGTTGCAAAACAGGCTGGATTATACATTGACGGAAGGAAGTATGTTCCTATAACCTTTGTAGTTGGTTCGGGTCAGGTGATCCAAGGCTTTGACGAAGGCGTACTTGGAATGAAAATCGGTGAAGAAAAAACCTTGCGGATCCCTCCCGAAAAAGCTTATGGAAAATATGAGGAAACAAGGATTCTGGCTATACCTATTAAAGAGCTAAATCTAACGAACCATTCCGAACTTCCTGAAGCAGGACAAACTATTAGAGATGTGAACGGGAACCAGTTCAAAGTAAAGGCTGTAAACAATACACATATCACTATTGATACAAATCATGAACTTGCAGGCAAGACCCTGATTTTTGATATAAAACTAATCTCTATAGAATAAGTTTAAGTTCCTGAAAATCAAAGTGAGAGTTATAGAATTTTTTCAAAATGTGCATACTTTCAGTATCCTGGAAAATTTTGAGAAGGCCGGGACACTGAAAGGAAAAATGTACAGGAGAAAGAAATAATGGAAAATTCTTGCATTGTAAAAAAAGGAGACTATCTTCTTATTGATTACACTGGAAAATTCGAGGACGGAATAGTCTTTGATACCACTTTAAAGGAAAAAGCCCTGGAAGCAGGAATATACGAAAAAGAAAAGGAATATAGACCTTTTTTTTTCAGAGTAGATGCAGGCCAGATAATAAAAGGTATAGATAGAGGCGTGCTTGGAATGAAAGAGGGAGAAGAAAAAACCCTTATAATCCCGCCTCAAGAGGCTTACGGAGAATATAAGAATTACCTTGTCCAAGAAATTCCCCTTTCAAGACTTGAACTCCAGACTCCTCCTGAGCTAGGGAAGAAAATCATGACACCCAGCGGGAGAGAGGTTAAAGTATTTAATTCCACAGAGACTTCTGCCACCCTGGATTTTAACCACGAACTTGCAGGTAAAACTCTGATCCTTGAGATAAAGCTTGTCTCGATTATAAACTGATTCCAGGCTCTGCAAACGCAGGAGGCAAAGTATGGAAAAAGAAGAAAAAGTCATGGTATTGCTGCTATTTATGACATTAACTTCTCTTATGACAGCTTATCTTTGCTTTGGATCAGATCTTACAGCTTCTGGACAGGAGACAGGAGAAAAAGCCAAACCATATACCCGGGAATCCGGAGAAGGAGAAAAAGTATTCCTTCAAGCCGAAGTTTTGAGTAAACAGCTTACCTATAAAGGCGGACACCTGCTTTTAGAGGTAGACTGCAACTCCGAAGTCCTGAGCGTTTTCATTCCAAAAACTGCAGGCGCTGAAGCCCTGAATGCGTCAATCAGGGAAGGGGACTTTATTAGCTTAACAGGCACTGTCTCGGAGTATGAAGGGAAAAGGGAAATCAAAGTAGAAAGAAAAGAAGATGTCATCCTGAGTGATCATCGTTCTTCTGAATAATTATTCTTCTAGAAATTACTATTATTTTGAGAGAGCATCTTTCTTCTAAAATTATCATTCATCTGAGAAACCATTATCAATAACTTTCAAATAACGAGAACAGATCGTTAACAATATATTCATATAAGAACATCTGAGAAAAATATGAAAGCGTGTATCATGTGCGGAGGGGCAGGGACAAGACTCAGACCGCTAACTTTTAAGCACCCTAAACCTAGCATACCGATTTTGAATAAGCCGTCAGTCCGACATCTGATAGAGCATCTTTCAAGAGAAGGGTTCAATGAAATAGTTATGACCCTGGGATATATGGGAGAGCTCATAGAAGAACAGCTCGGGGACGGGCATATGTTTGGGGTACACATTGATTATGTGTACGAAAAAGAAAAACTCGGAACTGCAGGTGGGGTTAAAAATGCTGAGAAGTACTTGAAAGGCGAGCCATTTATTGTGCTTGGGGGAGATCACGTTCTTAACCTCGACCTGAGAGAGATGTATCGTTTCCATGAAACAAACGATGCCCCAGTGACTATAGGGCTTCTTTCAATCGATGATCCAAGAGAATTTGGGATCGCAGATATGGATATTAACAACCGGATCCACCGCTTCCTAGAAAAACCGAAGGCAGGTCAGATATTCAGCAACCTTGCAAGCACAG
>JAMXLQ010000085.1 GCA_024280975.1 Methanosarcina sp. | reverse complement strand
ATCCGTAACGTGTTCCGTCAAATCTTGCGAGGTTTGAGGATGCTTCACTCATTGCAATGATATAATAAGAAGCAAGGGCGTACTTTATGTGAGGCATAGAAACTTCTTCCCAGGACGCTCCGAGATCTTCATATTTGTGTATGGCGTTCCAGACGGCTTTTTCAACATCTGGATGGATGCCTTCCCCGAAAAACTCCTTCGGAACTCCGATTTTAAGCCCTTTTACATCATCGACAAGAGCTTTTTGGTATTCGGTTTTACTGTCAATTGAAGTAGAATCCCTGCGGTCGTAGCCGGCTATAACATCCATCAGCACTGCAATGTCTGCCACATTGTTTGCAAGAGGCCCGACCTGTTCAAGGGAGTTTGCGTAAGCTACAACTCCGTACCTTGAAACTGCTCCATATGTTGGTTTAAGCCCAACAACCCCACAAAAAGCAGCAGGGCAGCGCACAGATCCTCCTGTATCTGAGCCGAGGGCAAAAGGAGCTTCTCCTGCTGCAACGACTGCTGCACTACCTCCGGAGGATCCGCCTGGTACTCTTTCAAGGTCCCACGGGTTTGCAGTTGGCCCAAAATAGCTGGTTTCCGTAGAAGAACCCATTGCAAACTCATCCATATTGGTTTTCCCAAGAATTACTGCGCCTGCATCAAGGAGTTTCTCAATAACGTGGGCATTAAAAGGAGGAACATAGCCCTCAAGGATCTTCGAACCACAACTGTTTGGGAGTCCGACTACGGAAATATTATCCTTTATCGCAATTGGCACGCCTGCAAGAGGACCATTATGTCCTTCTACATCAATTTTTTTTGCCTGCTCAAGGGCTTTTTCAGAGACCGTTATATATCCGTTAATTTTGCTCTTTCCTATGACTTCAAGGTACTGAGCTGTTACTTCTTCGGCTGAACTTTCTTCAATTTTCTCTTTTACCTGTGCAACATTCATCCATTTTGCCATTAAAAGTCCTCCTCAGCCGATTTTCGGAACCCTAAAGGTTCCATCCTGTTTGTGTTCGGTGTTTGCAAGAACAACTTCCTGTGGTAGGCATTCTTCTACCACATCCTCCCTGAACACGTTATAAATTTCAGCCACATGGTAAGTGGGAGCTACATCTTCGGTTGGCAACTCGTCAAGCTGTCCAAAATATCCCAAAACTGAATTAAGTTTTTCCATATATTCGACGGTTTCCTGTTCGCTGATATCAATGCGAGCAAGCCAGCCGATGTGTTCTACATCTTCTTTTGTGATCATGAAAGTTCCTCAAAAAATAGAATGATCCTGAATAAAATACCGTTGGTTGCTGCATAATACAAATAGGTTAATGGGATAAATATATATTCATCTCCCCTTGCGTCCGTTGCCGCCCCCGAGTCCCGCAAGCCTTTTAAAAAAGGTTTGACCTAAAATCCTGGCAACGTTTGAGTTTGAGCACCTTATCCCCGAATCCTATAGGCGTGATCACAAGCCTTTTCAAAAAAGGCTTGAGCGAAAACCCCAACAACGGCGTGATAAACCGGCGCAACGGTTGCGGCACAACGGTTGTGGCTCAACGTTTGAGTTCAAGAAGGCTTATTACTCGAGTTCGCTCGAGAACACGATCCTTTTCTCTCGCTCTGCTTGCTTATGCGGACTAAAAAGATAAACAGTCCTTTTATCTTTTTTACGCCTTCTGTCTCCTGCTGAGATCGTACATCTGAACTTTTTTCATTTTCGCGAGATTGAGCACTTTTTCAAGTTCGTCATCTGTAAGGTGCCTGGCTTCGATATAACCATTGTCTACAGCTTCATTAAATATTTCGTATCCCAGGGCTGAACGGGCTAGGACCGTAGTCCAGCCTTTTGGGCTGCCAATTCCACCAAAAGAGATGTCCGAATTTTCGGCAGTAAGGTCCGTACAGAAACGGCAGGAAGAACTCCTATATTCGTCGAATTCGCTAAGTCCGAACACTTGTTGTTTCCCATCCTTCAGAGTAACCTCAAACTTTCCTTTCCGAATTTTCATGGAATCTACATTTTCCAGTGTGATTCCATAACTCTCCAGTACAGACTTAATTCCCTCATAGGAGAAGGTATCCATACAAAAAAGTCCAAGTTTGAGAACTTTTGCTCTCATGAAAAGGTGTAGAAATCCATAGGAACTTTTCTGCATTTTAGTGACCGCATCAATGTTACAACTCGTCCCTACAAATGCAATGCTGTTCATTCCTTGTTTTATTGCGCTCATAAGAGCTTCAAGCGTCATCGAGTGAGAATAGATACTGCCGCTGCTTCCGAGGATTTCTTCTCTAGTCTTCGCAACTATTGGTACAGGTTTCCAGGTTTCTTCTTTTGAGCGCGTTGTTACCACGGCAGAGTCGATCAATCCTTCATCAAGGGCATACAAAAGTAGAGATGTCACAACCCCTCCATCCTGTCCCTTTATCTCGGGAATTGCAGATCTTGCTGCATATGCAAGTCGAAAGCTCCCTATAAGTCCCTCTTCCGTAGTGATAGTTCTCGGACACTGGTAGTAACATACCCCACAGGCTTTACAGGGGCCTACCAGTTTTGGTGCGCCGTCCTCTATAGTTATATACTCGCAACTTGCTGCGCAGGCTCCGCAGAGAGTACAGATTCCTGGTTTTATAATGTCTTTTTTTAGTTTTCCAAAGGAAATTCTCTCTTTTTCACTAAGATTTCGCTTGAGTCGGATTACACTTTTTTCCAGAGCATCGAATTTCTTTTTGCACTCAGGACTGCAGAAATAATAGCTCTTTCCCCCGTAATCCGAAAAATATTCAGTATTGTCATATATAATTTTCTTGCAGATGGGATCAAGTGGCATTAGAAGCCTCCACATGTTACACGAAAAATTCAGGAAATCCCATCAAATGCGTTACTCCCAACGAATTTGATGCTAAGCTTAAGGAGATTGATTTATGCTAATTAAGTTAATAATTAATATTAAAAGCGTATAATTAATATAAACCTTTTTATAATTACGGTACTTATAATTATCCTCTTTACCTTTTATTATTAAAGGTCCTTGTTAGACCTTATGTGAAATAATTATAAAGCTAAATTTACTCTGGAATAGGCTCAAAATCGATTTATGAAAAACAGGACGGTAGACAGTAATAGTATCTCCCAGGTATCATAAAGATAGGAATACAAGGATTGGATTGAGAAATCAATATTTACCATTTAAAGTAATTTAGCAAAAGTTATTATAGGTTTTGATAATACCATCTTTAAACTTTTGACAATCCATTCCTGTAATCTTTTTATATAGTTAGAGAAGTACTATTTTTTTCAGATTATTCTGATGTTCAAGTACTCTTCTAACTATTAAACATTAGATTTATTCTACCTCACTTTAATTATGTTGAATATCTTCAAACAAATTTGTATCGCTCTCTAAATAAGCTCGCACAATAATTTGTCCTAAATCGCGTTTATACATAGGTTCTTAGGAAGGAATTAAAAATGGCTCTGAAACCCAGAATTACAGAATCCCCTCAGGTTCGTTTGATTGACCTTAAGTCAAAACCCTTCTTTATTGTAGCTTCTGTAGAGGTCGGAAATACTACAACCAAATGTATTCTTACAGCTACAAGTATGGAGACTGGAAGGACCCATATTATAAATAAAGTCGTAAAGATGACCAGAGATGTCCGTTCCCCGAAACCCGGCGAAGCCGTATTCGGGAGGACACTTACCGGTGTGGAACTTACTCGTGAGTCTGTTGCAGATCTAGTATTTAGCACCCTGACCGAATCAATGGAAAAAGCAAATCTGGATATAAAAACCGATCTGGACTTCGTGGTTCGTTCCACTGGTGTTGTTGCAGGCTTTGATTCCCCGGAAGAGGTGGGTGAATTTATCAAAGCTCTGGCAGATGGCTGCCTTATGGCAGGAGTTCCCCCAAAGAATATGACACCACCAATGTCTATTTCAAATATCTCCAAAAAATTTCAGAAATACAGTAAATTGGAAAAGGTGATTTTTGATGGGGCGGTAGCCGGAGTATTGCCTCCGATAGGTTCTTCTGGCGTTGAGATCGTTGCAAATGAAATGGAAGGGGAACTTGCAACTGCAGGGATTAAGGAGGCAGCCAAATTTACAGATGTTGATTTCAGAAATCCCTGTATTTCAATTGACTTCGGGACAACCCTTGATGGCAGGATTACAAATTCAGACCAACCGTATGCAAAAACAGTGGGTAACTTCTGCGGCTATGCGGGGGCAATTCCTGACGCAATTATCCGGGGTTCGAAGATCGTAGACTCAAAAGTAGGAACTGCCCTTGAAGTTTTTGAAAAAGAAAAACCGCCGTCTTTCCTTACTTTAAAGATGAAGGCTAAAGTGATTGAGATGTATACAAAGCGCATTCATGAACTTATTATTATAGAACAAGTCCCAAAAGATAGAAAAAGATACGGAAGCGTGCCTGTAAGACCTGATGCAGCTGAGCAGATAGGCGTAACACTTATAGGTTGCGATGTAGGAGTAAACGGTTCCGATATGGGTAAGCTCAGTGCTATCGGTATGGAAATCTGTAAGACTCACGGACTTCAGGTTGTCTACGCGGTCATTGACGAGGTTATGGCAGGCGTTGTCTGCAGGTTGATCAAGATTGCAAAAGAATCCGGGCTTGTTTTTGAGGATACAACTATAGGAATCACTGGAAGGGCAGGAATTACAGGGAACAAGCCTAAATTGATTCTGAAATGCTTGGAAGAGCTGAATCTTGCTCCGAAAATCGACGAGAGGGTGGTCTTTATAGATGATGGACTTGCCAGAGGCGCAGCCGTGATGGCTCGGTGTATGAATTCTCTGGGCTCGCCGCAAAACCCTCTAGGTGGCAGGCACGGTGGGAAATGTATTCTTGCACAGAGGATAAAATTACAGGAAAAATGAGATTGAAACACTGGGTTCCAGAAAATATTTAATA
Organism: Methanosarcina sp.; assembly: GCA_024280975.1. GTDB lineage: Archaea > Halobacteriota > Methanosarcinia > Methanosarcinales > Methanosarcinaceae > Methanosarcina. The sequence continues at coordinate 7,834 of JAMXLQ010000085.1, read as the reverse complement.
CATAGAGGAACTCAAAATTTAAAAGAGAAGATTTTTAAAATGCAGCATGAGGAATTAAGGAAGAAAAATTAACCTCCTGCTCCTCCCCCTCCGGCTTTTTCGAGGTTGAAACCCCGCATCGTTTCTTTCTCTTTTTCGAATCTTTCTTCAAGTTCCTTGGCAGTGAGTTCCCGTTCTTCTTTCTTTTCTTTAGCTTTAATCTCAGTTAGTTCCAGAGTTTCTTCTCTGTACCAGAGCTCTGTACTTTCGAGCAGAACCCACACCTTTCCCTGCTCATCTTTTTTGATTTCGGTGACGCGGCTGACCGTGTCACTATTTACGTATTTGACAGTATCTCCCACTTTGATGGGTTTTTTATTTCGCCCTATTGCTGTAATTGTTTCAGCATCAGCCATGCTCTCACCTCGAAGGCTTCCAAAGCACTGGAATTTTAGCCCTGCAAATCTTTTCTTGTAATTTAACTGCTTATAGGTTGTCCAGGCCCTCTAATAAAGTTTGTGCGGATTGAGCCTTTAGGAGATCCCTGTAAAACTTTTAGAAAAAAGTTTTATCAAAAATCGCGTGTAAACTGTTTGGATTGATCTTTTATGAAGTCTCTGTGAAGCAGAGCTTTTTCAGAGACTTCCGGGATTCAAAAAAGTATAAAATTGGTCTATTATATTCTTCTAGTTTTTAACTTTGACTTATTTCCATCCTGAGATCTCCCATCAGGGCAACTCTTTCGGCAAAGGCATTGTGCCTGTGAATGCTTTCCTCATTGGTTTGCTTGATGGTAATTACTGCATTATCAGGCAGGTTCGGGAACTCTTTTACTATATTGTCTGCCATAGCTCTTACGCAGTCTTCCACAAACTTCGGGTTCATATGCGCAGTTTCCACAACGACTTTTTCATCCGAGCGTTTCAGTACCTCGTACACGCTGGAACTCATAGAGTTCTCAATAATTTTGATAATACTCTCAAGGGAAACATCAAAGTCATGTGCTACCTTGATTGAGATGATTCCTTTTCCACGCTGGTTATGGGTAGCCATGGGGACTTTTTCAAGGAATTTTATGACAGTGTCCTTGTCAACTCCAAGATTCGAAAGCTCAGTTGCAGCTTTATCTCTCATAATCTCCTGAGCACAGGGGCAAGCTGTCATTCCTACAACTTCGGCACCTATTAGTTTCTTTACGTCAAAGTAGTCATCATTGCCCTGTCCTCTTACAGCAGATGCTTCAGCAAAGATGTTCACTACTTCCTGGCATTTGATTCCAGTCGCGGGGGAAGCACGTCTGATCATATACTCGCTTTTCATCCGAACTTCTGCCTGGTTGGCATATTCATGTCTGCCAAGCAAGTTATGTGCGATATCACTACAAAGCTGCTCAATCTCGTATACGGGTGTACTGAGTATCTTTTCCAGCACCTCGTCTACAGCTTCAAAGTTCCGTGAGAGATTTGCTCCTTTTCGATCGGAGGGTAGGTCAACAAAAACGTCAAAAGTTGATATCAGTACGATAGGACGTTTGTCTTTTCGCTTGATTTCAATAAGTTTTTTCACGTTTGTTACCCCGACACGGGTAAGGTTTATAGCTATGCTTGGTTTGCTGGCCTGGACGTCCGGGAGGTTGAAAGTGCAATGTTCCATAATTAACCAGATCCATGAAAAGATGAGTGTTTAGTTTTGTAGAATGAATCCTGATAAATATGTAATTTTATTCCATTCGGAAAAATATAATGACCATAAGGAGTTATAGCATGTAAAGTTTGTGCTTTCCAGCTCCTTTTTCCAAAAGTACAACAAAACTTAAGTTTCAAAATTGCCCAAAATCCATTTCCTGAAACTTATTTTGGACTACATTTTTAACAAGATAGAATTATTTAAATATTTCCCATTTTGCTAACAACATGGAAAATTTTAGTTTATATATCCCTTGTAAATTGAGGCCAATTTTGCATAAACCAATAACTATAGGCAACATCCTGAAGAAAGATTTTATATACTTTAAAACGTAATCAGTGTCTAGCAATACATTTGCGAGGTGACCTTTATGTCCAACACAAGAAATTTTGTTTTACGAGACGAAGAAGGCAATGAGCACGGAGTTTTCACTGGAAAACAGCCTCGGCAGGCTGCTCTGAAAGCTGCAAACCGAGGCGCCGGGACTAAATCCAAGCCGGATATCATCCGCCTCAGAGAACGCGGGACAAAGAAGGTGCACGTTTTCAAGGCATGGAAGGAACTCGTCGAAGCCCCTAAAAACAGGCCTAACTGGATGCCTGAGAAAATCAGCAAGCCCTTTGTCAAGAAAGAAAAAATAGAAAAAATTGAGTAAACCTGATAAACCTAATTTCTCTTACATACCCTGAAAATTGGGGTTTCTTTCTTTTTCTTTAATCCAGATATAGAATTAGCCTGGACTGGTCTTTAGTTTTTAATACTATCCAGGCTGGCTTATTTCCAATACTTTTCGGAAATTAATTATTTCATTTTACCTTCACATGCTCCTTCTAGCTTTTATCAAAGTCCTTAACGATAGATTTAAAAACAGATTTTCTGATTCCTACATCATGGAACTGAAGAGAGAGAACGTGCTCATTGAAGCCTTGCCCTACATGCAGGAGTTCTATGACTCAATCATGGTTATCAAAGTGGGTGGAAATGCAATGGTCAGCGCCCAGATCATGGAAGATATTATAAAAGATATTGTACTCCTGCGCTACGTGGGAATCAAGCCCGTTATTGTACACGGGGGTGGGCCTGAGATCACAGAAAAAATGGAGCGGATGGGCAAAAAAGCTGAGTTTTTCCAGGGCTTACGTATTACAGATGACGAGACGATGGAAATTGCCAGGATGGTCCTTGTCGGGAATATCAATACTAAAATCGTGTCCCTTATTGGAGTTTGCGGAGGAAAAGGTATTGGGCTTACGGGACATGATGGAAGAATGATTCTTGGCCATAAACAGGCTGCACAGATAGTAATTAACGGTATTGAGACTGAAGTCGATATTGGTTGGGTTGGGGAAAGTGAGGTAATTAATCCTGACATTCTGCATATAGTGCTTAAAAATGGCTACATTCCAGTTATTTCTCCAATTGCGGTAGATGCAAAGGGCAATGCCCTGAATATTAATGCTGATATAGTGGCAGGCGACATTGCTGCAGCTCTACATGCCAAAAAGCTTATCCTGATGACTGATATTTCAGGTCTGCTTAGAGATATAAACGATCCCAATAGCCGAATTTCCCGCGTCACTCTGGAAGATATTGATCCTCTTATCGCTGAAGGCGTTATACAAGGAGGTATGATTCCAAAACTCAAAGGCGCAGCAGTCGCAGTGAAAAATGGGGTTGAAAGAGCCCATATAATAAATGGAAGTGTTTCTCACTCCATGCTTCTTGAACTCTTTACTGATTGCGGAGTCGGAACTATGGTCTGTAAATTAGGCAAGTTGGAAAAACCAAAAGAAAATAAATAATAGTGCGTCGCCGCTTGAAAATAAATATCATCGTCCATTGGTCCCCTTGAACTTAACTAGTTTAATATAAATCAGCCCTCTTGAGCGAAACTTGGTACTTTTATTATAACTTAGTCCGCTTGAGCGAGCGAAGCGAGTGAAACGGACAGCGCACTGCAGAGCCGCAACTCTGCCGAAAAGGGCCCCGTCCTCCCGAGACGGGACTCGGGTGACGGAACTCGAGATTTCAAGCTAGAATAGGTGCTCCATAGGTAAAGTCATCAAGTTCCAGGACTTTCTTCCAGAGTTCTTTGCATTCACAGTCTGTCATCTTGAGATCTTCCGGGTTTTGAGTAAGTGAAAACGTTCTTAGAGAGTCTGAGACGTCCTGGTTGCAGATTTTACAATTGTGAGGGCCGCGTTTTGAGCCCGCACCGACCGGATCTGACATAAGAGGAAGGTCAGGATGGGCCGCTTTTGCTCTTTGCAGAATTTCTACAATGCTCCAGAGCCAGGGAGGGCGATATTGTCCTTTTTCCCAGAGCGCTTCGACAAGGGTTCCTTTCTGGACATTACAGAGGTTGATGGAGATTGTGTCAGCGTAAGGGGCTGCATCATCTATGGAACGAATGATATCTTCAAGGGCCTGACGCTCGGAGAGGAAGAGAGGTTTTAGCATCAGGTATGCTTTTACGGTTGCCCCATTTTTTCTTGTAATTTCTGCGGCATGAACAAAATCCCTGAAGGTAAAACCTTTATTAATGGAGTCCCTGCGGATCCTATCCGAGCTCGTCTCCAGCCCAAAAGCCAGCTCAAAGGGTTTGTTTTTCAGGATCTTAAGACACTCTTGCACATTATCTTCGGTCACGAAGTTAGGGCGGGTCTCCGCAAGTACCTTGACTACCCTGGGGTCGTCTACAAGAGTCTTGAGGATTATATCTCTTGCCTCAGAAGGAACCTCCTGTTCATCAAGAAAACTTCCTGAGGTAAAAATTTTGACCATAAACTCGGGGAATTTTTCAGCTTTTTTCATCGCTCTTGCAAGCTGGGTCTTGTAATCCTCTAGAGTTGGGGGCTCACTTGCGCAGTCATAGACATAACCACACATGGTACACCCTCCGGCTTTTCCCCAGTGGCAGCCTGCGCTCTTGAAGATTACAGTTAAAGTCTTTACTTGAGTTCCATTTACAAGGTCAACTCCTGTCCAGCTTGCTGCAGGTTCATTGGTAGGAGAAGGTTTAACTTTAATCCGCTGCCGGATTTCCATTACTGCTTTATTCAGGGTCATGGGCGTAAAAACTCGCTTTGCGGCTTTCTTTGTAATTGTAAAAAAGATTTTTGAAGCTGAAAGACAGCTTCATTATTCGTTCTTTGTTACTCTATACTCTTTCTTATTATAGTCTACAAACCTAATTCATTTAAATGGCCTGTACTTCACTCGAACTCGATTGTTGCAGGTGGCTTGGGCGTGATATCATAAACTACCCTGGCTACTTTCGGAATTTCAGAGGTAATTCTGGATTCCAGTTTTTTGAGTACATCCCAGGGAAGTTCGAGCGCTTCTGCCGTCATTCCATCTCTGGAGCCTACAGCCCTTACAGCTACGATCCAGCCGTAAGCCCGGATATCTCCCTTCACACCTGTTCCTTTGCCAAGCACAGCGGCAAAGGTCTGCCAGGGACAGAACCTGTCAAGAAGTTCTTCTTCTACTATAAAGTTTGCTTCCCTCACAACTTCAAGTTTTTCCTCTGTAACTTCCCCAAGAATCCGCACAGCCAGGCCCGGCCCAGGGAAAGGCATCCTTTCGCAGATTTCGTCAGGTAGCTGGAGCGCCCAGGCAACTTCCCTAACCTCATCTTTGTAAAGGTCCTCAATAGGTTCAACTATCTTCTCGAAGTCCATTACGCTGGGCAGCCCTCCAACGTTGTGGTGGGATTTAATTCCGCCTTCGGACTCAATCCTATCAGGGTAAATCGTGCCCTGAATAAGATAATCGGCTGCAAGCTTTCTCGCTTCTTCCTCAAACACGCGGATAAAAGTCTCGCCTATAGCCTTTCTTTTCTCTTCAGGGTCAGTTATATCCTTCAGGGCTGCAAGGAACCTATCCTTTGCATAAACAATATCAAGGTTCATATGGGAAAAAATATGTTTTATCCTCTCGGTTTCTCCTTTTCTCATGAGCCCTGTATCGATATATATAGGCTGCAATCTGTCTCCTATAGCCCTGTAAGCCAGTTCTGCACAAACAGAACTGTCCACACCGCCAGAAAGCGCAATGATTGCTCTCCCATCCTTTATTTCCTTGCTAATTTTTTCAACCGCTTTTGGAATGAATTTTTCGGGTTTTACCATTGAAATGCTCCTTAAATGATGCTAAACTGAAATCCTGTGAAAAATGATCGTGATCAGTAGACATTATCTGAATTATCTGAATTTGATTTTTTCATTACGATATATGAGTTTGTGCATGGGGGTTTTGATATTTAAAGGTATCATAAAAGAAGTTGTCAAATAAATGAAAATATTTTAGTCATGCTAAGATGGAATGAAATCTTAATGTATTTTTTTGCTCGTGGGAGCTATAAACGTGGAAAAGGTTTTCTTTAATTTCTGGTTTTGGACTTTAATTTTGCATCCTATTGCCCAGTAACTCACTGGCTGGTAAAATCACTTAGGTAAGGGCCAAAAAAACCATCTCGTGAAGATTTACGGAAAACTAAATTTGATAACGAAAAATCCGTAAATTCTATAAAACAGAAATTTAAGTGTACTCTTTCCAGAAAATTAAAAATTAGAATTATATACAAAGCTTTTCCAAGAATATTCCTATTAAAACGCCAGAGAGGAGTTGGTGATAGGAATGGGTAGTGAGAACTATGAGATTATCGATAAGCTTGAAAGCATTGCAAAATCCCTGGAAAGCCTTACAGAGTCACAGAAAAAAATAGCCGATACCCTGGAGTGGATGGTAAAAGACAAGGAAGTTGTAGACTGAAGTGGGTGAAATTTTTGGAATAAGGAAAAATGTACAAGAATGGAAAATTGGGGAAAAATAGTTGGCTGGTAAAAAAGATTATCTTAAGAGGAAAATAAGAAGTGCCTGGGTGTAGCCGCACCCCTTATTTTCCTATCTTTACCTCAAAACCAAACATTAATAATGTTGACGCTAGAAATCAGTATACTGCTTATTTATTTCCAATTTCTCAATCTTTTTCAGATTTTTCCGAATTTGGTAATCTCGTTTTTCCTTTTTAAACCCTTTCTAACCTCTACTTTATTAATAATTTTTTAATATGTGTCGAGAGTTTACAGCGGATGTAGCTAAATACTTTCGCCCCGCACACCTGCAACTTAAATATGATGAGCTTGAAACATCACAGCGTCAGGATTCCAGACCTGACGTACTTTATACTGACATCTGATTTCTCATAACATGAGAATAATCTATTATAAATATGGAAACTGTCTATTATCAAAATTGAAGCTTGAAGATATGTCTATGCATAAAGCATATCCTTATCTTGATTTCCCTGGGTCTTCCGGGGTTATTTCTGGCATGACAATTCTACAGGTCAGGGGGATTCGAAAACGAGCACTGAATATAGTTTTTTGAAGGCAAGTAAACGCGAGCTTGAGCCCAAGTCTTCTCTATCTGCCAGAATGTATTCAGCCCTGCACCAGTATTTCGGATATACTTCTTTTCGCCCTTTGCAGGAGGAAATTATCAGGGATGTTCTGGAAGGGAAAGACGTTTTCGTGCTCATGCCTACCGGCGGGGGCAAGTCAATCTGCTATCAGTTGCCTGCTCTTCTCATGGAAGGGGTTACAATTGTTGTTTCCCCCCTGATTTCCCTGATGAAAGATCAGGTTGATGGGCTTGAAGCAAACGGGATTGCCGCAGCCTGCATGAACAGTACCCAGAGTGCCAGAGAAAACCGGGATGTGAAGACAGCTTTTCTCGAAAACAGATTAAAAGTTCTTTATGTTGCTCCAGAAAGGCTCATGATGCCAGGAACCCTTGCCTTTTTAAAGAAGGGAAAGGTCAGTCTCTTTGCAATTGACGAAGCGCACTGTATTTCCGAGTGGGGACATGATTTTCGGCCTGAATACAGGAAACTGAAGCTCTTGAGGGATCCTAAAACAGGTTTCCCTGATATCCCAATTATTGCTCTTACGGCAACAGCCACCGAAAGGGTTCGAGAAGATATCGTATCGCAACTTAATCTTGCTCTTTCTCCGGAAAAAGGTCCTTATGTAGCCAGTTTTAACCGGCAAAATCTTTACTATGAGGTCAGGCCAAAGAAGGAAACTTTTTCTGAAATTACTGACTACCTGAACAGGCACAGAGGTGAAGCCGGAATCATTTACTGTCAGAGCAGAAACAGTGT
>JAMXLQ010000084.1 GCA_024280975.1 Methanosarcina sp. | reverse complement strand
ACTTATGTTACAGTAACTGCACCCAGCTAAATAGATCCCTGTTACTTCAGAGTATTGCGCGGATCGGATTTTAAATCCGCTAATTGTTGTGTTATTTGCTTGTATATGAAACACATTTACGTTCGGGTTGTTTGCAGTAATTATCGTATCTTCAGGATTTCCGGATTCTGACTTTATTGTCAGGTTTTGCGTACTAATTATTACGTTTTCGGTATAGTTTCCAGGCTCTACGATTATCATATCGCCTGAAGTTGTATTGTTTACGGCGGCCTGTATTGATTCTCCCGGCTGGACAAGAATCTCAACTGCAGTTCCGGTACTTGAGCTTAAGGTGACAATAAGGAAGGCTACAGCTAAACTGACAAATCTGTTTATTTAAATCCCCCACATTTAATATAAATTATTATTTAATTCTTTATTAATAAAGCAGAATTTAAACATTAAACCATATGAATATATTGGATTAGAATAATATCAAAATAAAGAGATAAAATTATAAAGTAAAACATATCCATCATGAGATTTGTTGGAAAATAAAATCATAAATTGATCTAATAAAGAAAAAACTGGATTAAGAAAGGAAAATAACCCATGTAGCGTTACTACTGAGGAGCATGGAACATTAATTTCTTGGCTTTTAACCTAGTATTAAGAAAATTTGTTATTTATCTGAAGTCTCTTTTTTCGAGACTGTTTTTTCAAAATCCTGTTTTTTTAGGTCTTCTGTTTCAATTTCTTCGGCCTCAAATTCTTCAGCTTCGAAAATTTCGGCCTCAAACTTCTCGGCCTCAAAATCCTCTTCCTGAATAATATCTTCTTCAAAGTCCTCTTCTTCTGGGGCTTCTTCAAAATCCAATTTCTCTACAGTACCTCCATCCCCGCTTTCTGCGCTTTCTTTTTTACCCTCTAAGCTTTTGCCTACCTCGCTCTTAATTTCACGGATCGTTTCATCAAGCTCCCTTTTGATTCCATATTTCCGGAAAAAATGAGTCAGTACATTTGAAACGTCTCTTTCGAGAATTTCGTCAGCGTGAGGATGTTCAGGAGTGATATACTGGGGCCAGTCTATTAGCTGGACTCCGTCTTCGGAAACAAAGATATTATATTCGCTTAAATCGGCGTGGATAACTCCCAGTGAATAGGTAATTTTGGCCTGTTTGAGAATCTCATCAAGATACCATCCGGGGTCAATGAGCTTTGTTTTTGAGAGAAGGCTGCCCTTTGCAAGCTCCATGACTATTGCATGCCTGTTATGGTCAAAGGGTTTGGGAATTGAGACCCTGGGATATAGGATGGTCATTATGTTATACTCCCGCTGGGCGGCAAGCCTGGCTGCATAAATCCAGGAAAAGTGTTCCCTTTCCCCCAGATGCTCACGCACTCGCTTTATTTGCTTGAAACTAGTCCTTCCTTCTCTATGAAATTTGATTACAACCGGAACTGGTTCCCCAATTGCAAGCTCAGGCGGCAGGATTGCTTCATAAATCACCGATTCTTTTCCTACCCCGACTTCATCCCCTATTGCACTGATACTTTTTCGCTTGACAAAAGCATTGAGGGCAAGGGCATCATATCCTTCGAAGTAGATCTGAAAACCCTCGTAAGGCTGGGTGTTCCTGACCACAAGCTTATTCCGCACAAGTTTTTTTAGCCTGTATTCCAGCTTCTCAAAGGGCATCCTGGTGTATTTATTCAGTTCTTCCATTGGCACCCATTCAAAATGCTTCATTCCGGTTTCAATGCCAGTCAGGATCCTGAAATCCTTTGAGTCAAGTTCCTTAAAAACCCTCAGCGCTTCGTCGATCATCTTGATACTAGATATAGACGTCGATATTTAAATAATAGGTCTCATGCCCTAGTCTTAACCTTGCATTCAAATTGGTAAAGAAAACGTATTCTATGGAGAATTTACGTAGATTTTACATAGATATAAGCGAATTTTATCCAAAATACTGTTCTTTAGTGTATTTTTGGTGAAATAACTGTAAATTACGGTACTAAATAAAGAAAGGGGTTATAAAACTTTTCTGAATAAATAAAGAGGAAATTTCTATTTTCAGAAGTCAATGCATAATTCAACCTAGTTGATTTTGGCAAGAAGAAGGCATTCAGTCGTTCAAATGATTTTATTACAATCAGAACTATATCCTGATCTTCAGATTTGTAATAAAATTTGTAATAAATATGGAAAGGATGAGCTGCTTACGAGAAAACGGTTAAAGATGGATAAGAAGAAGGGGATAAAACTTATCCTTCATAATAATCGTTTTGGCTTTGGTGTGTGAAATGAGGCTTTAATACTTCTCGCAAGCAACCGGATTCTTATTACCTATGAATAATATATATAGGTTTCTCTAGGTGCTTTACAATCTGAAGTTCTCTAGTTTTTTCTTCTTTAATAGAAAAAAATTCCCTAATAGTGCTTTTTTCCCATGATAAAGCTCATATCCTCACATACCCATACTTACTTGAGAGAGAACCTGGGGGCATGAAGGATTCTACCGCTCGATGAAAACGAGGCTTTGGAACTAGGACTTACTCTGGTTGACGAAAAGAATGAAACCGAAATTTCAGAAGTCCTAAATTACCTTTCCGAGCTTGCATTGAAATATGCAAAAGAAGGTCAGGAAAACGACACAAAAAGATTAATCGAATATATTAAGAGGATAGGGAAAGCGGCAGCTATTGCCAGGCTTGAACCAATTGTTATCAATACGCTTCTACTTTTTTCTCCTATTGCCAGAGAGACATGCAGGCAGCATATGGAAGACGCTCTTGTGAACATAGCACTCGCATTTGGAGAGATTGGAAAAGCTGCAGCAGGACAAAAAATGGAGATTCCTGCAAAAATTGCAGCCTCCTGCCTTGGCGAGATGGGGAATACAGCGGCTTCCAAAAGAGTCAAAAAGGGAATTATTGCAGTTATTTTCGCTCTTGGGGAAATTGGGAAAAGCGTTACGTGGCAAAAGTTGGGTGATGTCGCAACCAGTACAGTAATCCTTCTTGGGGAAACCGGGAAGGTTGCGGCAAACCAAAAGTTTGAGGATGCGGCATTAAATGCCGAGCTATTGCTTCAGGAAATCGGAACAGGAGCAATTGAAAAAAATCTGAGAGAAACTGCGGATATAAGTGTCCGTTCCATACAGGACATAGGAAAAACTGCAGATAGGCAGGGACTTGATAAAGCTTTGCTTCAGGCAGCCTATTCGCTTGAAACGATTAAATTTAACGCCGAGGATCGCTACCTGATGAGTGCGTCTATCATTGCCGAAGTGGCTCTCCTGCATTTTGAAAGATTGGAAATTCAGAGACTGGAAGACAAGCTGAGTAAAATTTATAGAGGAAAGAAGAAGTCTCCAGGTACAGGTTTATGAACGTTTCCGTTCAGTTTAATGAGTATTCATATTAAATATCAGTTCAGTATATAAAAATACAATACCTGTCTTCTTTACAGGAAAGAAGCCCAGGAAGTATTATCTGGCTTTAAGGTACTTTTCCTGATATAAAATTTTTTAGTGGGGTGTTTTGAACGTCTATTTTAAACGAAACTGGGGCAACGGACCTAGGGCTAACTTCTGTTAAGGATAATGATGAGCTTGGTGTGCTACGATCTATAGATTTCCTTACGGAACGTGGGACTGAATATATAAATAAGAGACTCGAGCCCGATGCAAAAAAGACCGTTATCAGCATAAGAGATATAGGTAGCGCAGCTGTCTTTCAAAAAATGGAAATTGGGGTATTTTTATCGCTTTTTTCGCTTGGAAAGATGGCTGAAATCGCAAGAGAGCAGAAAATGACTGATACCGGTTTAAGCATTCTCTATTCTCTCTGTGCAATCGGGAAGGCGGCAGTTGGGCGAAATATGGAGTCGGCAGTCAAGATCGCAGTCGCATATCTTGGAGAAATTGCGAATTCTGCGTCGCTCCAGAAAACCGAGAGGGAGGCTCTGGCTGCGGCTCTGGCTATAGGATCTATAGGAAAAGAAACCTTCGGGCAGCAAAGTATTCGGGTTCCAGAAAATGGAGGATTTATTCCTCAAAAGTCCTGTACCCTCCTATCTCAACCTTGCGGAAAAGAAGCTATTATCTCTTACGGAG
>JAMXLQ010000083.1 GCA_024280975.1 Methanosarcina sp. | reverse complement strand
GAAACTGAACGAAAATCTTCAGGCTTTTGTTTTTGACTTACCTTATGTAACGGAAAAGACAAAGTACTTTATCGAGAAATATGGAGCACCAAACGTGGATGTAATTCCGGGAGATTTTTTTAAAGATGAAATAGGAAACGGATACGATTTGATTTTCTCTTCTTTTAACCCCGGAGGAAAAGTACCTTCCCTTATCCCTAAAATTGCTGAGGCACTAAACCCCGAAGGTATTTTTATAACCCGGCAGGTTCCTGATGAGAAAATGAAGTCCAGTCCCCTTCTCAGCCTTGATTGGAACCTATGGACTTTTGAAGATGTGAAAAAAGGAGATTTAGGCTACAGTTTTGAGAATAGTATTCCCTTTTCCGAATATATAGAGATGCTTGGTAATTACGGGCTTGAAGTGTTCCAATCACTCGATATGAGGGGAGCATCAAGGATTGTGTTTGCACGAAGAATCTCTTCATTTTGAGCGAGATCTCAGACTGAACTATAATTCAGTAACCTTTTTCAGAGGCGGTAAAATGATTGTGGTCCAGTATTACAATAGTTTATAAACGCTAACTGTTCTCTACTAATTATTCCATAGAACCTCTCCTAAAAAGAAGGATGCATTGAAAAAGGAATGGTTTTTAATTAGTTATTTCCAAGCTCATATCTATCCATCTTGATTTATGGATAAGAGAACCCATAGATATGACATCTACTCCTGTTTTTGCATAGCCTTCAAGGTTTTCTTTGGAAATTCCTCCGGAAGCCTCGACAATTACCGAGTCTCTAAGCTCTTTTTCTTTAAGTATCTCCAGTGTTTCCAGGATAGCTTCGGGCTGCATATTGTCCAGCATTATAATGTCAGCTCCAAGTTTTGCCGAGAGCACAGCGTTTTCTGCAGACTCGATCTCAACTTCGATTTTCCTGGTGAAACTGGATTTTTTTGCGGCCTCAATAGCGGCTTCTATTCCCATCAGTTTAATGTGATTATCTTTAATCATAACCGAATCTGAAAGGTTGAACCTATGAGTATCTCCTCCGCCTGCAGCTACAGCCAGTTTTTCAAATTTCCTTATGCCTGGAGTGGTTTTTCTAGTGCAGGCTACCCTTGTAGTTTTAGAATGTTTTCTTACTGTATCCACGCAGGCTCTAGTAAGGGTTGCAATTCCACTAAGGTGCCCGAGGAAATTCAGGACAAGCCTCTCTGCCCTAAGTATAGATACTGCTCCTCCTTTTAGCCTGAAAATTATCTCGCCTTTTTTGAGACAATCCCCATCTTTATGAGTGGTTTCAGCCTTAATTCCAAGATAGCAAAAAATTGATTCGGCTTCTTTAATCCCTGCAACAGTACAGTTTTCTTTTGTAAAAATAATAGCTTCTGCAAGTCTGTCAGGCACAATAGTACAAGAAACGTCATCGTACCCCAGATCTTCTTCTATAAAGCTTTCAATCTCTTTGATAAGCATAATCTACCTCGTTATGGTATGTTTTTTGAATTTATAAGATGTGCGCTATTATTCCTGCTGGACTCTGTATCATAGTAAAAGTAAAGTGGATAAACCGAGCGAGTGGTTTTTCAATAAAGAAATCCAGCAGAAGATTTAAAGATAGGAGACAGAATACAGTATCATGGTTCTCGGGCTTATGAAGCCTGTTAATAAAGTAATGATGAAATAATAATCGGATTTATTTATTGCTTCTCAGGAGTCTAAAATGCTGAAAATAGGAATTATTGGCTGCGGATTTATTGGCGGACAGATTTGCAAGGCTATTGATAGTGGGGCTATTGATGCGGAGCTGTACGCTATCTCAGATCTATCTGAGAACAAGGCTCTTAAACTGGCAGCTTCTCTGAAAAAATGTAGCCCTGCCTATATGAGGATCGAAGAATTACTGCAAAATGTTGATCTTGTTATAGAAAGTGCCTCTCAGAGCGCTGTCAAGTTAATAGTACCTCAAGCTCTTGAAGCCGGGCGGGATGTAATGGTTTTAAGTGTTGGCGCTCTTGCGGATGAAGAGCTCCGAGAAAGGCTCTTCAGACTTGCAAAACAGAATAACTGTAAGCTCTATTTCCCTTCAGGCGCAGTTGCTGGCATCGATGGAATAAATTCTGCATCAGCAGCGGAAATCTCTTCAGTTATCCTTACTACCAGAAAACCTCCTATGGGTCTCGCAGGCGCTCCACATGTCGAAGCTCTGGGAATTAAGCTTGAAAAAATCGAAAAAGAAACCCTACTTTTTGAAGGACCTGCCTCGAAAGCAGTTAAAGCCTTCCCTGCAAATGTAAACGTTGCAGCCACAATAAGCCTCGCTGGAATAGGCTTTGAGCGGACGAAAGTAAGGGTGATTGCCGATCCCACTCTCTCCAGAAATGTACATGAGATAACTGTAGAAGGTGAATTCGGTAAATTCTCTACCAGAGTCGAAAACCTTCCTTCTCCAGAAAACCCGAAAACTAGTTACCTTGCAGCTCTCTCTGCAATTTCAACCCTGAAAAAAATCCTGAGTCCGGTTCAGATCGGAACCTGATGTGACCGAAAAAGCACGATTAATTACTCTCTATTTTTTTTGCAGTCAAAAATGCAATATTTCCTAACTTATTTCTTTTGAGCTCAAGCGTTGTACCACAACCGTTGCGCCGCTTGACCACGCCGCTGCTAAGGTTTTCGATCAACCCTTTTTTGAAAAGGGTTGCGATCAAGCCTTTTCAAAAAAGGTTTGCGTTGTGCCGGTTGATCACGCCGGATAGAGCCTTTGGTCAAGCTTTCCGCCGGAAAGATTGCGGTCAAACCTTTTCAGAAAAAGGTTGTGACCATGCCCGATGCGTGATCAGAAAAGAAATTTGGGTAAATCAGCCTTCCTGAGCGAGTTGAAATGTAGGCTTTTCTTGCCCCTAAATTAGCCCTCTTGAGCGGAGCGAAAAGGGTTCCGTCCTCCCGAGACGAGACTCGGGTAGCTAAAAGGTCTCCGTCCTCCGGAGAAGGAACTCGGGCGGCTCACAAATATTATATAGTGCGGGAGAGTTAAGCACGTAGGTTCTCAGAAGCAGATGACATATTTAAAAAAGAGCGCGCAGGATGTAGTTTTCCGTTGCTGCACTCCTTTTTATGTCAGTTTGCCTGTTAAATTTCAAAAACTACGGTGGTCCCATGCAGCAAGCAGAGCTTATCAAAAGGATCAAAGAACTCAAAATAAAACGAAATGCAGTTATTCTTGCTCATTATTATTCCCGTCCTGAGGTTCAGGATATAGCAGATTTCGTCGGAGACTCTCTAGGCCTGAGCCAGGAGGCTGTCCGTCAGACTGCTGATGTTATCGTCTTTTGCGGTGTTCATTTTATGGGAGAAAGCGCTGCAATTCTTTGTCCTGACAAGACTGTCCTCCTTCCGGAAATCGATGCTACCTGCCCTATGGCTGACATGGTGAATGTCGAAGGCCTTAAAAGAGAAAAAGAAAAGCATCCTGATGCCCTGGTCGTCTGCTATGTTAATAGCTCAGCTGCTATTAAGGCCGAGTCTTATATCTGCTGTACATCCGCTAATGCTGTAGAGGTAGTAAACTCCCTGGAAGCCGATGAGATTATCTTTGTGCCTGATAAAAATCTGGCCGCCTACGTTGAAGCCCGGACTGACAAAAGAATAATTCCCTGGGAGGGGCACTGTCCCACGCATCACCAGATCTTGAGAGAAGATGTTCTGAAAATGAAGGAAAAACATCCTGATGCTAAGTTTATTGCGCATCCCGAGTGCCGCCCTGAGGTTCTGGAACTTGCAGACCACATAGCAAGCACGCGAGGGATGATAATGTATGCAAAAAACTCTCCTGCAAAGGAATTCATTATAGGTACGGAATGCGGACTTCTCCACGGGCTCCATAAGGCAGCTCCCGAAAAGAAATATTACTGCATCTACGAATTTGCCTGCTGCCCGAGTATGAAAATGATTAATCTTGAGAAAGTCCTGGTTTCTCTTGAAAAAATCCAATATCTAGTGACCGTTCCATACGACGTGAGGATCAGGGCAAAAGAGGCACTTGACAGGATGCTAGCAGTAAAAATTCGATAAGTGTCTGATACTTTAAAACCTTATTTTTTTTGCTAGATTCATTTAACTTTTAATTATGAGAGATAGTAGGAAGTATGTGAGAAGGGAATCTCACGTACTTTTCTAATATGTTTTTCTCATGTACCTAATCTAAAGTATATTTTTCAGATCTTTTTCTTTAACACGCAATAACCAGCTATAATCATGAAAAGCGGTAAGGAAATTGCCATGACTATCCTGGCTGCTCTCATCGGATTCTTTATCAGACCGTTCCCAGCTCCAAGGTTTTTCAGAGTTTCCTTTATTTTTTCTTCACCCGGAATTCCGTCTTTGTTTTCATTCTGCCCGGCATATTCCGTTATTGCAAAGGAGGAATAACCAGGTGTTTTCGCTTCAAAATAAACGTAATTTTCATCTTCTCCAACTTTTTCCGTGGAAAGGGGTTGCCACTCTTTATCATACCGTTGAAGGGTTATCAGGGCCTCACTAACATTCTTTTCTTTAATCCATACTTTTTCAACTTTAAACCCTACAAGCCCATCTCCAATCGAAGTAGGAAGCCCTGCCCCTTCTCCTACCCAGATATTTACATTTTTATATGTTCTACCTGGAGGAGGTGTCGGGACAAGAGCGGATGTATTTTTAAGTTCTTCTACAGATGTTGTTGTTCTCCTGAATGTCTTTTTTGGGTCAAATTTGATATATGTAATGCACGTTGAATTTTTCTCAAAATCGAATCTGACAGGATAACCAGCCATGACACTCCTAGTGGAAAATTCTTTGACAGCAATGTTGCTTGCTGGCTCGCTGGAAACAGGAGCCATTCCAGAACTACTAGAAGATGATGAATCGTTCGAAGAAGAATTTGAACTTACATTTTCAGTGCCTGATGTTTCGTTATTTGAAGCAGTACCTGAAGTTTCATTATGTGAAGTGGTACTTGAAGTTCCACGATGTGGAGTAGTACTTGAAGTTCCACGATGTGAAGCAGTACCTGAAGTTCCATTATCTGGGACGGTTCCATTGTCTACTTTATTTGAGTTGGAATCTGAAGTTCCGTTATCTGAATTGGAACCTGAAGTTCCATTATCTGGGGCGGTTCCATTGTCTACCTTATTTGAGTCGGAATCTGAAGTTCCGTTATCTGAATTGGAACCTGAAGTTCCATTACCTGGAGTGGTACCCGAATCTCCTGTATGTGAACTTCCGTTGTCTACAGTCGAATTTCCACTGCCTGAATTTCCATGATCTCCGAGACTTTCATCTATAGCAGATGCCACTCCGGGAGTCATTCCAGGGATTATTAGCATGATCACTAATATATATATTAATGAATTAAAAAAACCGGCTTTCATTTTTATTTGCCTCCGCCCACACATCCGTGAACAGAAATCTCTGGTATCTTTTAATTATCAACCGCTAATCATATTTTTATAAAATAAAATCTAAGTTCTTACTTGAAGTAGATTTTTTTCAATAGATTCCTTAGTCCAATACACTATTCTTTGTTCCAAATCATTGTTCATAATTTGCTTAAGACAGAAACAGACTTCTATTTGAGTATCTGGGGCATTGCCTACATCTGCCTGTCTCTTGAAACTAGCTGACCCTTAATATCTATCAAAGGTAAGAATGGCAAGACATAAAACTTTTTTTTACTTAATATTATCCTTTTGATAAGTATATTATTGAAAGTTACTATAAATTTCCTTTGACTCATACCCATGCATCCAAGTATGCAGTTTCCTCTTATACCATGAAATTTTGAATAAATATGTGGAAAGTTAAATCTCCAGAGGTCCAAGATCTCGGAAAATCGGCATATCAGTTTTCTTGCTTTTTTTCATTGAATTTCTCTCATTCCTGAGGATCCCTAGCCATAACACCTTCGTAAGTGGCAGGCCAATACTTATACCTTTTAACGTAATCTTTCCACTTAATTCACTTAATTTACTGAGAAATCCATACCATCTAAAACTCGTAAAATACGGAGAACTTTTGTCCCATAAATTTTCATTTTTTTGAAAAGTAGGGCCTAATTTTCTTCTCCATAAATCAGCCCTTTTGGCTCAACTCAATATTCTCACTCAATACTCTCACTATAACTCAGCTCTCTTGAGTGAAGCTCGGGATCTTTATTATAATTAGTCCGCTTGAGCGAGCGAAGCGAGTGAAACGGACCCCGTCCTCCCGAGACGGGACTCGGGCGAGACGGAACTCGGGCGAGAAAATCCGATACCTTTAATACTTTATAATACTGCTTTCTTCTGATGTCTGCAGACGTACGCACATATTTGGAACTGATGAGATACAAAAACTGCCTGATGGCGGGTCTTGCATCCGTAATCGGAACACTGATAGCTTTTAATATCCTGACCTCTAGTGCCCCTAGTTCTTATAGCCCTGATAAATTTCCTTTCTTTTATTCAGGTGTTTTATTTCTGGCTGTGTTTATAGTTGCAGGCGCAGGAAATGCTATTAATGATTATTTTGATGTCAGGATAGACTCAATTAATCGCCCTGAGAGGCCTATACCATCAGGTAGAGTAAAGTTAAAGGAAGCTCTTTATTTCTCTTATATTCTATTTGCCCTCGGAACGCTTCTGGCTTTCTCAATAAATGCAATATGCGGGTTTATTGCTCTATTTAATTCCTTATTGCTCATCTTCTACGCAAAAACTCTCAAAAGCACTCCTCTTTTAGGAAACCTCAGCATAGGGTACCTGACCGGCTCAAGTTTTCTGTTTGGAGCCTCTATTTTTGGGTTTGAAGGACTCAGAACCCTTTTTGTGCTTTTCCTGCTAGCAGCCCTTGCGATTACTGCCAGGGAAATTGTGAAGGACATTGAGGACATGGAAGGAGATAGGATGGAAGGAGCAGATACTCTGCCTCTTCGGATCGGAGCGAAAAAAGCAAGTTACTTCGCAGTGTTTATAGGGTTTCTGGCTGTATTTTTGAGTCCTCTTCCTTACCGTATGTCGATACTTGGCCTCCATTATCTTTACCTTGTCTTTCTGGCAGATCTTGGATTTCTTGCAGCCATTTACCAACTTCTGGCCCGCAACAATCCTACAAAGTCCTCAAAAATGTTTAAGATTGCAATGTTCTTTGCTCTTATTGCTTTTATTGCCGGGGTATAAACTCTTCCCGGACAAACTTATTCTCAGCAAATAGGGCATTTTCCTGCAACCAGTTCCATTGAGAAAGCCTGTATATTCTCAAGTTCTTTCTCCATTATTTCGGCAGCCTCCTTTTCTACGTCGCTTACGGATCCTTTCTCCATTATTAGCTGGGCAGTTGCGATCTGAGGCTGGTCAATTGGAGTTCCTATTTCACTCAGAAGCCAGACATAAACTTCAGAAACATCAGGAACCTCCTGGTAAATCCGTGCTGCAATCCTGTGGGAAAGAAGGTTGTAAACTTTTCCTATATGGCTTACAGGATTTTTACCTGCGGCGGCCTCACTGCTAACAGGACGATTTAAAGGAATTATTCCGTTTACACGGTTCCCCCTTCCAACTTCCCCGCCGTCTGCATCTTCCGCAGAAGTACCCGTTACAGTAGTATAAATTCCCTGTAGCCCCCTACCCGGAATATCCAGAGTATTCAGGGAAGCAGTTGGCTTCAGGCACATACAGGCTTCTATTTCTGCCCTTGCTCTCTCTGCAAATCTGGCAGTAAATTCTTCAATTCGGTCGTGCAGTTCGATTTTCTTCTTAAAATACTCTTTTTCAGACTCAACGAACCTATCCACAAGCGGCATTGCAACGGTCAGGTGCACATCTTCTCTATGCCTGAGCCCCATAACTTTTATATCTTCTCCAGATTCCGGATATTCTTTTTTGAACGTCCTTGAATTTAGGTACCGTTCGCATTCAAAAACAAGTTTTTCAGTCGGACTAAGGGGTGCATATCCAACTGCTGCGGAAGTGTCGTTTGCTCCAAGGATTTCACCTTTCCTACTAAAGATATCCGTAAGTTCTGCAGAACCTTTTTTTAGCTCTACCTGGTAAATGAGATTTTCAGGGTCTACGAAGCGGAGGTTCTCCTGGAACCATTGCTGTGCCGTACTGATCGCAAGTTCAGGAACATCAATTTCTATGCCCTGTGCTTCAAAAGTTGCCCTGTCGCCGATAATAAGCCTCATAGGGCTTACTATTCTCCCCCCTCCGAATTTTCCTTCCACTTCCCCTGCAACGAGCATGCCTTTGTCTATATTATAGTGCAGGATAGTTCCGAAGGTCTCAAGGTACTTCTGGTTAAGGCTTACTGAAATTTGTTCCATTATGGCATCACAGATATAGTCCGGATGCCCCAGTCCTTTTCTTTCAACAACCTCAACCCTCTGGCGGTAAACTTCAGATGCTTTTAATTCTTCTATAACTATATTTCTCAAACTCTTACCCCCCAAGTTCCCTAAAGGCTCAATTTTCCTTAAATGTACAGTTTCCTTAAAGGCACAATTCTCTTAAGATATAAATTCCCTTAAGGCTTGAGAATAATTGATATCCAACTTACTGAGATTCACAACTCAGTAGTAAAGCCCGAAGATAATTCCCCTTATTAAATCCCTGGCCTCTTCTCTGACTGAACTTCAAACCTCTTCTCTGATTAAGTCTCAAGACTTTTATTACTCTATTATTGTTCAGATTTCAAAAAATGAAGCTATTAGATAAATTCTATTTCTTCTGATGATTCTTTTTTGCTTTTGTCTGTGCTTCCGGACTCGGGCTCGTTTTCACTTTGCGGCAAATGCTTCAGGTACTCTTTTATCATCATAGGAAAAGTATTTGCAGGTACAAAGCGGACTCCAAGCTGTTCTGCCCACTTTTCAATCCCATAATCGCTTGCAACAACTGCAGCATCAAGCTCCTTGGCAAGGATAAGCACATCAATATCAGGAGCACTATCAAGAATCCCATATCTCAGGGCAGCACGATATTTGTTCCGGAATTTGCCAATAATTCCCCCGATAACTTCCCTCTCAACCTCTTCCTTATACTCTTTTTTCTTGTTTTGCGGATTTTCCATAAAAAGACATTCAGTAGCTGCCTCCCATATAGCATCTTCAGCAACTCCCATTCCACGGTTAATCCTCTCCCGCATATAGGCTACATATTCCTGAAAGATTTGAGAAGTTACGTTAACTCTATATCTGTCAGGAGATTTCTTCACAAGCCAGGTATCGATTTTAGCCATAACCTCACTGTCACATCCATTGCGGCTTGCGAATTCATACATTTCCTTATATACCGATGGATATGGTACATAACAACTTATCCCAAATTGCAGGCGGGCCTCAGCTATAAGATCAAGAATCTTTTTCATCCCTTCGCAAAGGGACGCATAACCCATTACCTCGCGCGTCTGCAGATCCGTTAATGCTGTAGTGTCCAGCACAAATCTCTGCTTGAGCATTCTTTCTAACCCTTTTGAAAGTCTTCTTTACCCGTCTTATATATTGATCCTTGATCAATAAAACTCTTTGTTTTATTCTCTTCATTTACTGATTTTTTATCTTTTTTCTGTTTTGATAGTCTTGCTTTATTTTATTATTCACTTATTTTTTGATCAAAATCAATAACTGTATATAGTTTTAAGACATATATTTTAATAGGGAAGTTAAAACCAGAGGCTAGAAAGCGTTTTAAAACGCATTTTATAAAGTGTCTTTTAATGTTGTTTCAATTTGAATGCGAAAAGTATTTCTAAAACAACATTATAAAAAACATTACTCCTTTAATCCGTATTGTTTGCTTTTCCAGCTCTGGGCCGATCTTCTCCAGATTGATGTACTGGCAGGCTAACGCTGGCAGGTAAAACACAGCTCAATGGTGTTAAAGACTGAGCCGGATTGGACACCTCGAAATAGCCCGATTCGGTATGAGTATGGGTAATAAGCTGAAAAGGGGAATAAGATTTGAGTGCAAGCACGGAGATATTGAGACCTTGTGTAGGCTCAGCACAGGGATTGGTGAGAAATCCTCTGAACAAAGGAGGCGACACAATGAAGGAGTATTGTAATATTTGTGGTCGGGAGCTGCTGGAAGATGTACTGGTTGTGGACACCAGCATGGATATGAAACCAATAAAGTTCAAAGAAGTTCACGGGGACAAGTCCGATCTGATCTGCATTGAGTGTGCAATTGATTCGGTTGAAAATCCACCTTTCGTATGTTCGAGATGCGGCCAGCCAGTCGAATTTAACGAAAAATTCTATGTGTTCAGGGAGGCGACCACAAAGCCGGGCGGTCCCAAAGTCGACTTTAAAGAAACGTGTCTTGACGACAGATATGTCTGCAGTACATGTTTTTGCGAAATCATGAATCCTGAAGATGAAGAAGAAAAGATCTAAATGGAAATCCATCTGTAGACTTAACTCCCTCTTCCTAAATTTTTAACCAATGGGCACGAATTGGGTAACAGTTCCTGAAGCCAACTGCCTAGTATACAGAACTGATTCTTCAGTTCTGTCACCGTTTTTCTAATTTTCTAGAATTCATTCTTCTTTCTTTTCTTTATTCCTGTGTATTTTCTTTATTCCCATTCTTTATCTATCCAAAATTTCCGAGTTTAGGAAAGTGGTTCTATAAAATTATCTTTCAGTACACTTCTCTGCAGAAGAACAAGCATCAATTTATTAAGCATAAATGTTAATCTTATAAAAGTAGACAATAGATATAATATCCAGAATCTGACAAACAAAATCTGATAAACAGAATCTAATAAACAGAATGATTTATTCGCCAAGCCTAATTCTATTAATTTTATTCTATTAACTTACTACTAACTTTGGGGGTAATCGATGGAAGGAAGCAATGTAATCGAAATTGAAGATATGACATGGGGAGAAGTAGTGGAAAGCGCTAAAAAGCCAGTTATCGTAATGTTTTACAGCCCTACCTGCCCCTATTGCAGAGCTATGGAACCTTATTTTATGAACTATGCGAAGGAATTTAAAAGTTCAGCAATTTTCGCCCGCGTGAATATTGAAACAAATCCCTGGACTGCTGAAAGATATGGAGTTCAGGGCACGCCAACCTTTAAGTTCTTCTGTCACGGAAAACCTGTATGGGAACAGGTAGGCCAGATCTATCCTTCCATACTGAAAACAGCGCTTGAAGATATGATTAATTACGGAGAAGAGTGCATAAGAAAAAGCACTCCAATCGGACAGAACATCACAGGATACGTGTAAATCTACCTAACTTCAGTTAGGGATTTTTAACCTTTTTCACTCTTTAATAGGTATTCTAGGCTTTTTTTCAGCCTTTAAGAGATATTCTACACTTTTTTGCTCTTTAACAGATACTCTAGACATCTTGTATTTTCCAAATCATTACTTTTCAGGTATCTTTCCCGTATAAGTCCTTATTTACGAGTCCATACTCATCAAAGGCTGTCCTGAAGCTTGTAAGAATGCTAAGGGTTGCACTAAGGATGGTTGAGACATAGATTGCTATCATAATGGTAATCTGATACTTAATTGCGACCAGAGGACTTGCTCCTCCAAGAATCTGCCCTGTCATCATTCCGGGCAAAGAAACAATACCGATGGATGCAATATTTGCTAAAGTGGGCTTCACTGCAGCTTTAAGGCTTTTTCTCAAGTATGGGAGAGCAGCCTCATACATGCCTGCTCCAAGAGATAGGCTATAAAGGTAACGATTTTCGTTTCGTTTGATATTGTTGTAAAAGTCGCCTATCCCTACCACATTTCCTCGAAGTGTATTTCCAAGCAACATACCTGCTATAGGAATCAGGTAACGTGCGTCAAGAAGATTTTCCAGATTGATAACAAATTTATTGACATATAAAAGAACAGCCAGATTTGAAAAAGCAATGGCTAAAATGATAGGCACAAAGAGTTTTTTTACATTCAGATCAGCACTTTTTATTGCTGTGTAAGATGCAAAGAAGATCATCATTCCTACCCAGGCCAGGTTCAAAAGTCCATTATTCAAGTTAAAAATAAAGTTCAAAAAAAGGCCTGCAAAGAAGAGCTGGATTGACATCCTGAGGACAGCTTCTAGAGTGCTTTTTTCAAGTTCAAGCTGAATTTTCAGGCTTATGAACATTGGAATTGCAAGTAAGAAAAAACAGAAAATCAACGAGGCGTAGCTTATATCATAGATTGGCATTTTTCGGTCTTCTTGGATTTTGTTTTTTGTTTATTCTGTTTGAGGATCAGTTTTGAAAGTTTCCCAAGATCTATTTTCAAGATCTATTATCTCTATCCAGTCGCGTTCCCATTCCCTATCATGGGAGATAACCAGAAGCGTCAAGTCTTCCCGAGAAAGAAAATAATCCGCAATCTTCCTTTTTAAATTCATATCAAGAGCGGAAGTGACCTCATCGAGCAGGTATATATTCCTGTTCAGAAGTAAGGAAATAAGAATTCCTATTCTCTGTTTTTCTCCGCCCGAAAGCTCTTGAAAACTCTGGCCAAGAATATTGTCTTCCAGTTCAAGTTCTCGCATGAAAGTCCGCAGTTTTTCGTGGTCAAACTTTTCTTTGTTTGCTCGGTAAGAAAAGATTTCGTCTAATAGGTTTTTTACCTTTCCTTCCCCGAGATCAGTGTCCTGTGC
>JAMXLQ010000082.1 GCA_024280975.1 Methanosarcina sp. | reverse complement strand
GAAGCTTTGCAGTCCGGATTTTATCCCTACTTTAGTAGAACTTGTTTTATAGATTCGCATGTGAGCTCAGAGTTTCTTGACATGCCTGACATCCACTGCGACTCCTCTACTGGATTTCACCATTTCCTCTCCACTCATCACAGCCCTACCTACACAGAGCGCTTTTTTCCCAAGTACAATTACCTCATCATTAGGCCGTATTCCCGGATCGGCCTCGGTAACCCCTGGGGCAAGGATGGAACCGCGTGGGAGAAAATCATCAATTTTTACCAGGTATTTCTCACTTTTTAGCATCAGTTCAGCTCCTTCGAGGGAAAGAGCAAGCATTCCGTATTGTGGAACCAGGGTTGCAAGTTGTTTTTTCCCGGCAAAGAGCTGGTACTTGGGGAATCGGCCTTTGACTGCAAGCTTTCCTACATCCTTAGAGAAAAGAAGTGCGGCATCTTCTCCGAACTGATATTCTGCAATCGCTCTCAGGAAATTCACTTTCTCATCTTCCGCATTCAGGCTTTTCTTGCTGAAGCTTTCGGATGTGCAGATAGATTCAACGGTGTTTTTAAGGCTTGAAAGAGCCTCCATAGACACAAGACTTCCTGTGCCAGTATAGATTATTTCAATATTGAGGTTGCTTGCCACTCGTTCACAAATTTCCCTATACGCTCCTTCTACATGGGCAACAATGGCTTTATACCTGTATTTTGAGAGATAAGTCTCAAGGCAGCCGGAAACCCAGGCTTTTTCTTCTTCGTCCCAGTGCCCCGTAACCGCAGTGTCGTAATGAGACGCAGGGTATGTCAATTCCAGTTCTCTGGGCACTATTCCAAGAGGTGAGGTTAAAATCACTTCATGGACAAATTTTCTGTATTTTCCAAGCGACAGAATGAACTTTTGATGGGACTGGGAGATTGAATAAGGTTTTTTAGCCGCACACGGGAAAAGCACGAGAATCTCAAGATCCGGAGGTGTATACCTCTCCTGTACACGCCGTGCAAATCTTGCCACCTCGATTCGAGATAGGGCCTCCGATGTATCTGCAAGAAGCTGGTTTTGCCGAAAGGCTGGAACTCTTTTTTCAAGGTAGGAGTATTCGAAATCTCCAAGTCTTAATAGGGCTGTGAGCCAAGGCCTGACCCTGCACTGGCCTTCGATATACTCCCTCAATGTTCCGGCCCTGATCCTTTCCCGTACAAGAGAAAGTTCGGCTTCGAGGGCATCCTTATTGTGAGCTGAAAGGAATTTTGCTCTCTCGATTTTCGGAAGCTTCCTAAGCTTTGCAGGCGTACTTTCAGCACATACTTTGCACCTGCAGGGAAACTCTGTTAGGGAATCAAGATAAAAGCTACCTGCTGCGGTCAGGTAAATATCGGAATAAGCCGCAATTTCTGTTCTGGTATCGTCCAGAATATCAATTCCGAGGTAGACCAGTATAGCTATATTTTCAGGAAGCGCAAGGTTTGGAGCATAAAGAGCTGTATCAGGGGGAATCTGGTTCCTAAGCTCTATTACGGTCTCGAGAAATCTTCGTGCATTGTTTTCCAGGGTGCCTGCCCCTTCCATTACATACAGGTCAGTTTTCTCAGGCTTTCCTCCTATTCTAAGGAGAGAGCCTGTAGGGCCTGTATCTTCAACGTTTTCGCCAGTAGGAACAGTAAATTTTCCGATTTTCCCGAGGGACTCGGCCGGAATAGCAGGCGGATAAGCTTGATGCGGCAGGATTATGAGAGTCCCGTTTCCTGCTTTTTCCCGGATTTGCTTTACGCGTGCTTCAAGCTCTGTATCGGATTTTACACCCCAAAAACTTCCTGCATCAACAACAGGGCCAGGGTTTTCAAGCTTTCCGAGTTCTGCAGTATTCAAAATGCAGGGCGTATGAAGCTCGGGAGACAGCAGAAGTTTTCCTATCCTTGCTGCTCCGTCTCTCTGTTCTATCTCAAAGTATTGTGTCATGTTTGTCCTCTTATGTCTATCAGGATGTAAAGTTTTGTCCTGCACTTTTTCCTGAAAGTTTCTTTGCCCGTTTTTTCTGAATCTGAAGGGCGCTTAGCTTCACTTTTCACTCCATGGTAACCCTTTAGAAGGCGAATGATATTCTTCAGAAGGAAGGAGGATGGTATATTCTTATATATTATTAATCTTGATTATCTGCTGCAACTCATCTTTCATTTGTCTGTCCTCAGCCGTGACAGAAATTCTATTTTTCACATCTGAATTCTATTTGAGGTCTAGAATGGATATAACTACAGAACTTCGAAAAATCGTTGGTGGACGACTCTCGGTCTCGCCTTCGGAACTTTATTGTTATTCTTCTGACGCATCCCAAGTTAAGGGAATGCCTGATTACGTGGTACGCCCAAAAAGCACAGAAGAAGTAAGTCGGATTGTCAGGCTTGCCTATGAGAACGAGATTTCTGTGACTGCAAGGGGAGCAGGCACTGGACTTGCAGGCGGTGCAGTCCCTGTAAAAGGGGGCATTGTGCTGGACATGTCGGGCATGAATCGGATTCTTGAAATCGATATTGACAATATCCAGGTTCTGGTAGAACCTGGGATTATTCAGGATGCTTTAAATGAAGCGCTAAAATCTTATGGCTTTTTTTTCCCCCCCAATCCTGGTAGTTCAGCCATGTGCACTATCGGGGGCATGATAGCTTACAATGCAAGCGGAATGCGCTGCGTTAAGTACGGTACTACCAGAAACTATGTTCGCGATCTGGAAGTCGTTCTTGCGGACGGGACAGTTATCCATACCGGTTCAAAGATGCTGAAATCCGCTGCAGGATATGATTTGACCCAGCTTATTGTAGGTTCGGAAGGCACGCTTGGCATCGTCACAAAAGCCAGCCTGAAGATTGTCCCTCTTCCGAAAACCCGAAAACTGGTAATCGCTTCCTTTGAAAATGCGGAAATTGCGGGGCAGGCTGTTGTAAAAACCTTCTCAAACGGGGTCATTCCTTCAGCCTGCGAAATTCTAGACAGGGTCTCTCTACAGGTTCTCAAACGTTACGATCCACACCTTGTGCTACCTTCGGAAGGCGATGTGATTCTTTTCGAGGTTGATGGCACTGAAAGCTCGGCACGTGAAGCTGCAGAACAGATAATGAAAGTCTGTGCTCCCCTGACTCTTTCCATAAGGCTTGCAGAAAGTGAAAAAGAAATGGCAGATATCTGGGCAGCCAGAAAACTCGTAGGGGCTGCAGTTTCTCGCCTGGATCCAACAAAGAGCCGCATCTATGTTGGAGAAGATGTGGGAGTTCCCATAAAGCAGATCCCGAAACTGTTAAAACGAGCACAGGAAATCGCTGAGAAATTCAATCTGCCTGCTATGAAATATGGACATATAGGAGACGGAAACCTGCACCTTGCCTTTTTTATTGATGTTCTGAATAAGGACGAGTGGGACCGCCTAAATAAAGCTGCAGATCTAGTCCACAAGACAGCGATTGAGCTTGGAGGCACTGTCAGCTCCGAGCATGGGGTAGGTGCGGCCAGGGCCGAATACATGAAAGCTCAATGGGGTCCTGCCCTTGAGGTAATGCGTGCAATTAAAAAAGTCCTTGACCCGAAAGGTATACTGAATCCGGGCAAACTGGGATTGTGAAAACCATGAAAAACGAAGGAAAAAAGGAAACTGAGCAGGCAAAAAGGCTGGACGAGATTGGAATTAGCCAGGAAAAAGGCGAAAAACAGCCCTTTGAAGTTGACCGCAGGTCGGTTTATAGATGTGTGCAGTGCGGAACCTGCCGCTCGGTTTGCCCTGTATTTGACGTGGTAGGATGGGAATCTGCCAATACACGCGGCAGAATGCTCATCATTAAAAGTCTGCTTGAAGGTATGCCCCCTTCCAAAGATGTGCTCCCAAGCCTGGCTTCCTGCACAACCTGCGGGATCTGTGCTTCCAGATGCCCTGCAGGAGCAAATCCACCTGAGGTTGTGGAAGCTGCCCGTACCCAGCTTGTGAAATGCGGCATTACAACAGACGCCCAGGAAAACTTGAAATCGTCCATTATGACATATGGAAACTCTTTTGGGGAAACAACAGACCGTAAACAATGGCTCTCCGAAACAGAACGTTCAAAACTCCCCGAAAAGTCCGATTATGTTTATTTCGTGGGTTGTTTGGATTCCTACCGTTATCCGGAGTCTGCTAAAAAAGCGTTTGGCATTCTACGACGCTTTGGAGTAACTCTCCTGCCTGATGAGCAGTGCTGTGCTTCTCCCCTCCTTCGTACCGGATTTAAGGAGGAAGCAGAAAAGGTCATGAAGCGCAACCTTGAGCAAATCCGAAAAGTGGAAGCGCACACAATTATCACTAGCTGTGCAGGTTGTTATACAACACTCAAGAGCAACTACCCTGAAGAAATCAGAGTTGTCAGCCTTCCTGAATTTCTTGCCGAACACCTTGAAGAACTCAGTTTGAAAAAACTTGACCTTACAGTTACCTATCATGACCCCTGCCACCTGGGCAGACATAATAAAATCTATGACGCTCCAAGGAGGGTTATCCAGGCAATCTGTACTCTCAAGGAGATGAAAAATATTAAAGAAAACGCGCGCTGCTGTGGAGGTGGAGGCGGGGTAAGAAGAGGGTATCCTGATATTTCCCTTGAGCTTGCAAGAAACAGGCTTAAAGACGTGCCAGAAGGTGTGGATTACATTGTCACCTCCTGTCCCCTCTGTGTGAGAAACCTCAGAGACGCAGGCGGAGATATCGAAGCTATTGATATTGTAGAACTCGTAGCAATGGCAATGGAGTAGTCTGGAAGCTTCTGAGGCTACCTATTTTAAGTTTAACTGCTGCTTCTCAGTTGATTTTATTAAGGGCCGGCTTGATTCGGCTTCATTCATTCTTTTTTAGCTTTAATATTTTTATTTTTTAATTTTATCTCTCGGATCGCTCATAATAAATTCTCTTATATCTTTCGGAGTCGTCCAATGGAAATTCTCTGATTATTAACGGCATATGGCACCATATTTTTATTTCCGGAAAACCAGACTCTTGTTTATTGGATTTTATGGCCGAATGTGATTTTTAGAGATCGATTAGAGGACGGAATTATGAGTTGTAGATCGATAATGTTTCGTAATGTTCCTCCTAATACGTTTAACTGCATGAAGAGAAAGCTTCAGGACTATGGCATCTATGTCCCGCTAGGAAACAAGGGAGAACTATCTGGAAAAGGGATTACTGCGAGTTTCGAATGGGATGGACAATCCAATCTTACTATTACAATCACGAAAAAACCTTTTATTGTCAACTATGAGCTTGCAGAATCTCAAATTAAGCAATTCATAATAGAATGCCACGGATCATGAAGGAAAATTTGGATTAAGACTATGGGCGAAAGGAAACTGGATACTGAGGGATGCCAGGGGATTAAATTCAAAAATGTAACTCCTGATGTATTCTCCTGCATGAAGAAAAAGCTTCAGAGCTATGGAATTGAAGTTTCATCCGGGAATTCCGGGGTACTTGAAGGAAACGGAATAGTTGCCCATTTTAGCTGGGACGGCGAGGCAAACCTGTCAATTGAGATCAAAGAAAGACCTCTGAATACTTATTGCGGGCAGATAAGTGGGAAATTCAGGGCTTTCTGGCGTGAGTGTCAGGGTTTATGAAGGTGAACCCAAACCATGCTTGCATCAGGATTAATGTGTGTTTTTTACAATTGGTTTAAGAAAGTATAATTGATTGACTTGGCAGTGTGCATAATTTTCTGTAAAATAACAAATCTCAGAAAGTAATTGGGTAGAAGATTTCATATCAGAAGCTCAATTTTTACCGGAGTATGCAAAAATTTGACTTCGAATTTACAGCAAATTTGTGACGCTCTTTGGAAATCCAAAAAAATATAGTTGTTTAAGGGGAAAAGTAATTTATTTGCTGAACAGGCTTTCAATAACCTAATACATTGGTTTTTATAAAATCTATCTATACTGTAGATTTTTCTATCATTCCTGAGGATTTTTTCTCTCTACTGGATTTATTATCCAATTGCTACAAGATTTTAATTTTTTAACAATTGATGGTGGTAGTGGATTGTTTGCTAAATGATTATTGCAGAAACAAACACGTCTTTCATAGTTTTCAGCTTTTTCGTAATAGTAAATTATAACGGCAGAAATTTTATCATTCTCTTTTCTTTCTCCAGGCTCCAAAACTCCATCAAGTTTTATATGATCAAATCCAAAACCATGTATTATGTTAGGAATGTCATGATAAGACGTATTTTTTATTTTTAATGCAATAATACCTGGATGAGTAGCAGACAATTGCTTCCTCTTTTTTTTAAATTTTTCTGCAGACTTTAAAAGATCACGTCTTGTAATATATCCACAGTCTATAGAGCTATTTTTAATCTTTTCCCATTCGACTTCATTCTCATTCCAATGCATCTTTGATCTTTCACACCATGTTATTCCTATATCATCAAAAAATGTAGAAACTTCAATAAATATCTGGGGGTCAACATTTGTAACCTTGATATCACTATGTTTACTGTTTTCTAGAAGTCGAGGCTCAAACTCAATATCAAAACCTATTTCTTTACATAATAATCCTATTTCCAATTCTGCTAGTGCACCCTCATAGTTCCCTTTATTTCCAAGCTTATTTTGAAAATGATCTTCTGCTTTTTTGATTTCGTCTTTTAAAGTTAATAAGCAATTCTCAACATGTTCAAGATAAGCAGCAGAAAATTCATCATTTTTTATTATCTCTTCTACTATAGGGTGTTCCAGTCCTTCTTTTTTAAGTTCTGTCTCAATCCATTCCTGCGTAAAAAAAATCAGCAATATGAGGGTATTTTCTATTTATTTCTAAAAAGGAGATCATAATAAAAAAATGTAGTATGAATTATATAATTATTCCTATCATCTCATGGTAATTTGTAAAGTGTGCAGAACTTTCAGTATACTACTATTTATTTACTCTATAGGACTTACGCACTTGAAACAAAAACAGTAGCATTAAACTCATAGCTTTCTAAAATTAAAATTTTAACTATGACGTTTACTTTTGCCGTTTTTCCTTTCTTCTTATCAAACACTTATGAGCATTTCCTACAAGGTCAAGTCTTCCTGCCTTCTCCAGAGCTTCATATACAAGCTCGTAATTTGTAGGGTTCCTGTAGTGCATTAAGGCTCTCTGCATGGCTTTTTCTTTCTTATTTTTTGCAACGTATACTTTTTTGCCTGTGAATGGGTCCAATCCTGTATAATACATGAATGTCGAGACGGTCATAGGCGTTGGGGTGAAGTCTTGTACCTGTTCGGTGTAGCCTCCACGATCCCGCACATACTCTGCCATC
The DNA here is from genome assembly GCA_024280975.1 of Methanosarcina sp. Taxonomy (GTDB): domain Archaea; phylum Halobacteriota; class Methanosarcinia; order Methanosarcinales; family Methanosarcinaceae; genus Methanosarcina. The sequence continues at coordinate 871 of JAMXLQ010000082.1, read as the reverse complement.
TCTATCATATCTTCAAGAGTACAGCCCGGATGCCCTGACATCAGGTAGTTTACAAGGTACTGTTCTTTGCCGCACTTCCGGTTGAGAGCTGTAAATTTTTGGGCAAATTTTTCGTAGACTTCCTTGCCTGGCTTGCACATCGCATTCGTGACTTGTCTTGAAAAGTGTTCAGGTGCGATTCGCAATTGCCCGCTGATATGGTAGGCGCAAAGTTCTTCGAGGTATTCTTCATCCTTAAGAGCCAGGTCATAGCGTACTCCATAACCTGTAAAGACCTGTTTAACCCCTGGAAGTTCGCGCAGGCGGCGTAAGAGTTCAAGCAGCTTTTTGTGGCTGGTATCCAGAGCAGGGCAAATACGAGGGTAAAGGCAGGATTTATCCAGGCAAGCTCCTTTTTTACCCCATGTTCCGCATTCCATGCCATACATGTTTGCACTTGGGCCGCCTACTCCGTTTATAATGCCCTTGAAATCAGGTTTTTCTGTAAGTTTTTTTGCTTCACGCAAGACAGAATCGATGCTACGGCTTGCAATCATGCGTCCCTGATGCTCTGTAATAGCACAGAAAGCACAGCCTCCGAAACAGCCTCTGTGAGTTGTCAGGGAGAATTTTACCATTTCTAGGGCAGGAATGGGTTCAGTGTAGGAAGGATGAGCTTCACCAGTAAATGGCAGTTCGTATACATGGTCCATTTCAGCCTCCGTCAGGAGGCGCATTGGCCTATTCTGTACGATCACGGTTTTCGGGTGAGGCTGAATAACCCCTTTTCCAGTAACAGGGTTCTGTTCTGCGAAATACATGCGAAAAGCCTTTGCAAAGGCTGTTTTATCCTGAGAAACTTCTGAAAAGGAAGGAATTTCCACATACTTCT
>JAMXLQ010000081.1 GCA_024280975.1 Methanosarcina sp. | reverse complement strand
AACAAAGACCTTCCAACGAAGGGACGACTCGTAGATTTTCTTGGAGCTATACCCCCAGCTGACAGTTATACAAAAATAGCATCAGTGAAAGCTTTAGAACAGCATCCTGACTGGAAATGGGATATCTGGGAAACAAACTCAAATGAAACTGTTGTAAGCTTTTACTACACCGATCCAGAGTCTAAAAAAGGTTATGGAAGCCTGTACTTTGATGATAATGGAACTGATATTACTGAACATCTATGTTTCTTAAAAATGACCTGGATTAAGGGGAATAAAGGCATTGAAAAACAGCCAGTGGTTGAAGATGAGCCAGTTTATGAGGAAAATAATACCTCAGATAATATATCTGAGCCTATTACTGCTCCCGAAAGTAATAATAACAATTCAACCTCAAATAAACTTACGTTTTCTTTCAATGTGAAAAATGCCACATCGGGAGAGGTCGCTAGTGTCAGTGCAAACCTGACAAAACCATCTCAAGGCAAAATAGATGATATTACAGAATCACTGCGCCATCTTTTCTACGCTATTTTTGGAGGGAACTAACCCTTTTCTTTTTTGGAGATGAAATTATGGAAAATAAAAACCAACAATTTATAAATTATTCAATTAGTTTAGGAAATGCGATAATAAAACACCGGCAGTTTCTCTTTGTAAATTGCATAGGAATTGTAGGAATTATTTTTGCATTTAACTTATGCATTGCATCCGCTCATATGATTACAGGCCCCCTTCCTGTTGAATATTATTACTTTATGTGTGCAGGAAGCGTAGTTTATGTGATGTATATCTTGTTACAGTTGTTGAAGTTTAATGGGCGGGCTATGATTTCAAAGAAATAAGGCATTGAAGGAATAATCAATATGAAAGTTATCTATGAACCATCAGGTCGGGCCAAAGAATACGCAGAACTAGCAGTAAATCTCTATAATGGATGTTCTCATGGGTGCGAGTACTGCTATGCTCCACAAGTAATGCACAGAACAAAAATAAATTTCTTTGCATATCCAAAAATAAGACCGGATCTTCTAGAAAACCTTGGAAAAGATCTCATGGAATTGTCAGATAATGGAGACCATAGAGAAGTACTGATGTGTTTCACTTGCGACCCGTATCAAGAAATTGACGTGAAATATGCAATCACGAGAAAAGCAATTTTAGGTTTTATGTTATGGCAGCAACCTTTTTCAATTTTAACAAAAGGAGGGAAGCGATCAGAAAGAGACTTTGACCTCTTGGCTGAGAATCCTAAACTTTACAGGTATGGAGCCACTCTAGTCTTTGCAGATGATGAACATTCAAAACAGTATGAGCCTGGCGCAGCACCAACCTCTGAAAGGATAGAATCCTTAAGAAAAGCTCATGAGTTAGGTATCAAAACTTGGGTAAGCTTAGAACCTGTCTGGTCTGATGAGGATGCTTGGAGCTTGATTAAAAGAACACATGAGTTCGTTGACGAATACAAAATAGGGAAGCTGAACTATCATCCTCACGCGAAGGAAATTAACTGGAACGCGTTTAAAGAGGGCATTGTTGATTTGTGTGAGTCTCTTGGAGTTAATTATACTCTGAAGAAGGATCTGGAGTCATTATGAATGGGAAGAACCATGAACGCCTTCTAAACTTCATTTTTCCTTTTATATCCTTTTATTTAGGTTACGTTCATTCGGATTTTACGGCCGCTCTTATTTTTTGGGTCCTTTGGAAGATAGGAACTTATTTTATTACCTGTGACCTTGATACAAAATCTAGATCTACTAAGAGGCTCTGGGTATTAGGCTGGATTATTGACAAACTGTTTAAGCATCGTGGGCTCTTACATAATCCTATATTATGGTCTATGATAGGGATTATCGGGTATGCTGAAATTGGGTGGCCTTTTATCGGGATACTATGTCCACAGTATATCCACATATTGTCAGATAAACTGCTTTAATTTAACAAAGAAGGTGTGTGTTTGGAAATAAATCAAATGTTGACATGTGATTATGTGGATATAGACACTGAAATTGCAACTAAACGTTGTTGTCATTGCAAAGAATATAAATCTACTTCAATGTTCTATAAAAACAAATGCATGAAAGATGATTAGAGCATATATGCAAAGAATGTAGAAAATTGTTCAGAAGTTCAGAACACTATAAAGAACTAGAAAGAATACGAAATCAATCTGAAAAATATAAACTTAAAAAGAAACAATATAATGAAAACCACAAAGAAGCTCTCAGCGTATATTTTAAAGAACGTAGGTTAAAAAATTTAGAGGCTGTTCGAGAAAGCGATAGGGAAAGGTGGCATCACGGGGGTAAAAAGGAAAGAACAAAGGAGTGGTATAATAAAAATCATGATGTTGTTCTTGAAAAAGCAAAACTGTATAGGATTGCACATCGCGATCAAATACTAAAAAATGCGCTGGTGTATGCTAAAAAGAATCATGATCGGGTTTTGATATGGAAAAGAAATTACTATGCTAACCATCGAGAGGGGATACTTGAAAAACAGAAGCAAAATCCAGAACAATATAGAGAAGCTGCTAGAGCGTGGAGAACTAAAAATAAAGAACGTTATTTAGAAACACGCAGGAGATATAAAAAATCAGAGAAAGGTAGAGTGTATGTATATAGGAGTAATTATAGACGGCGTAGATTATTAGGATATTCTCCAATAAATAAAAAATTTAAAGATGCGGATTTTCATCATTTACACTTGAATATGGATGTCGGAATGGATCATTCAATCGGGATCTATATTCCAACCGAGCTTCACAAATCTATATTTCATAGCTGGAAAACTGGAACTGGAATGAGGGAAATTAATAAACTTGCTTTGGATTGGTTGGCGACACAGTCAACAATTTAATTCTGTTTATAGGTTTAATAATACCTCAGTGTGTTCATATAGTTACAGATAAGGTGTTCTAAAAATGAACAAATCAACTAAAATTTTCTCAGTAATCACGATCCTCCTGATTGCAGCTATGTCAAGCGGCTGTATTGGAGATGCAACCCCAGTTGAAGCGAACAATTCAACAGTAACATACACTACAAGCAACAGTCCTACGGACGGGAACTTTTGGATGTACATGTACATGATGCATATGTTTGATTCTAGAAGCGTTGTCTATGTAGAACAGAATCACTATTATTCGACACATACAAGCAGCACTCCAAAAGTAACTGATGTAAAACCCTCCACTAAAAAAGAAAGTTTCTTCTCGAAAGCTTCAAGCTCGATCAAAAGCGAAACTAAAAAAGTAGGTTCAAGTTTTAAAGCGACAAAAACTGGATTCAAAAGTTCTGGCTCTTCCTATAAATCATCTTCCAGTTTCAGAAGTTCCAGATCTGGATTCAGGAGTTCTGGATTTCATAGGTGATCGCAAATGGCATTATGGGACAATATAAAACTCTGCCGAGAATGTCTCGATTTAGTTCGAGATGATCTTTTAAATTATATAGTTGAGCACAGGTTATCAAAGAATTCACTGGAGGATTTGGAAAGATTATATGATTCGTTGGAGGTTACTGACACTGATATTATAGTGACTTTTTTACCCGAAAGTCGGTATGAAGACTCACATGAGATTATAATTCCGATAAGGGATGTGAAAAAATAAAAGTTGAAGTCCCCGTTTAATTCACACGGAATACTTTTTAACCTTTTTTCTTTTCTACCCCTACTCTCTATAAGTAAAAATACCTGTTCTACTTAAATTGTACATTTTAGTACATCATTGAACACAAAATTTTAATTTTATTCGTCGCACAATATTGATCATTTAGATAGAATTATTAGTTTAATATTTGCGATTAAAATAATAAATTGACAAATGTGCATATTTATACATTGTATTACTGATAACGGTTTTGACATATGTTAACCAGAATAAAATTGAATTTTGATTTCTAAGTTTTTAATTAAAATTGATAGGCTGAAAATACAGCTATGCTTTTGTTTGCTCGTTTATTCTATAACATATAAGAATAAAGAATATTTGGGCTCTGTAGAAACCCTTTCAAAACTGGAATTAGCGGACAAATTTGAGTCACAAAATTCTATATTCTAAGATCTGATCAAAGTCTTGAGAAGTTATAAATAAAAAGTTTTTCTACAGAATCTTAATATGATAAAATAAATATAATTGTACTAATTAAAATAGTAGTTTATCATCACTACCTATCATATAGAGATATTGCCTTGAAAAATGCCATCAGGAACCTGAAGGGAGAAAAATGGATGGAACAATTTCTGAAAAGAATCCAAAGAGCGAGGAAGAGCACCGGATTCGCAGATACAACCGTATTCTTGAGGGAATCAATCAGATCTTCAGCAAAGTAGTACAGGTAAAAACAGAAGAAGAACTGGGGGAAGCATGTCTATCTGTAGCCCTGGAAATAACCGGTAGCGAGTTTGGTTTTGTTGCTGAAGTAGACGCTGACGGATTATCACAAGATATCGCAATCAGTGATATGGGATGGAGCCAGTGCT
>JAMXLQ010000080.1 GCA_024280975.1 Methanosarcina sp. | reverse complement strand
ACGTACCTTAATGCCAGAAGAATTTGTTAAACAATGTTTATAACTAAAATCGGTAGTGTTTATAAAATAAAGTATTTGTATTACGCAAATTGAATAAATATAAGTTTAAACATTTTGCTAGTTTTTGTTTTATATGCAGGTGCGTAAATCCTTATATTGGAAAACTTATCCATTTTAATTTATTCTGAACTTTACTGCTCTTGCTCTTTTTTCTTTCCACTTTCTTTCTCTTTATCCCTTTCTTTCCCCTTCTCTTTTTCTTTCTCCCTCTCTTTATTTCTCAGATATATCTTTCTCTCATAATATCCCAGAGGATGATTAATCTTCTCGCATAACCTATCTTTTCCTACGCAGTTGCCATAGGTTCTCATTGTATCACATGCCGGAGGCTTGTATACGTTTCCTGTTGCTCCTGCAATGTGTTCTATTTGATAAAGTGTCAGTTCTGCATTAAAGTCGGGAGAGATATTGAAAAGGTTAAGAATTTCATCTACTGACATTCCCACACTCAGCAAGAAAGAAGTCATGGCAAAACGCATAGAATGAGCAAGGTTTATCCCACCTTGTACATTTGCAAGGGCGTGGGATATACAAGGAGGAAAAAGTTCCGGTTCAACTGCTCCAAAGTCCGTTGCTCCGAATTTTTTCTTCTGGATTTCAAACTGGTCCTTTATTTCGGCAACGTATGGAGCGCAGAAATTTGAGACTTCAGAAGGGATTTCAGGAATTGGAAAAGACTGTTCGATACGTTCTCTGACTGCTTCTTCAAGAAGCCTTGCAAATTCTTCTTTTGTAATTTTTACTTCTCCAGCCCGAAACTGGCGGTTTGTCAGCTTCCAGGTAGGATCTTTCAGAGCATTTGAAAAGTGGATATAGGCCGTAAAATGCATACAGAAATAAGAATCTCTAAAGTCGGCTGAGATCCCAAAATCTTCCCCGAATTTAAGCAAAAAAGCAGGAGTTTCATTTTTTAAAAGAGTATAGGCAGCTTTGGCTTCTGCCAGAGCATAGCGCCTGGTAAAGAGCTGGTCATCCACACAGGCAACTAGCATCCGAGCAAAAGGATAGGAAAGAAGTTCCGAAAGGACCTGGACTTCCCCAGAGACTGGAGATTTTTTGATTTCTCCTTCTAGAGCCTCTTTTACTCTTTCTATCCCCCTAACTCTTGCAGCCCGGTAGGCTCGGGAATTAAGCAGACTATCTAAGGAAATACCCAGATTCTCAACATGGGTAGATGCTTCTGAAATAAAAGGGTAATATGCAAGTTCATCAGCCTGCATAAGATTAGTCCGACTCAATTCTTGGAGCCAGGAGGTAAGAAATCCTTCCTGCACCGTTTGCAATTTCGAAATCTATGAATATTGGGAAGTCTTTTCCAAGGGAGAGTGTAACCTCATTAACCTTATTTGTGGGCTTGACTATATCGGTTAAATAGTCCAGAGAGAAAAGCGAGCAGGCTTCACCTGCTTTCAGATCGATTAGCTGATCCCTACCCATTTCCAGACGGACCTGGTCAGTATCGCCTTTTGCTTCCATAAAGAATGTATCATCAGAAACTCCCATGAGCATATGATCGCTTATCTTTTCTGCAGCTTTCACAGCACGTCTGAGATCTGCACCGTTCAGGACAACTTTCGCAGGCAACTCGAGTTGGGGAATTCTTGGTTCTGCACGAATTGTGGAAGGATCAAGAAGAGAAAGCGTATAAGACAATCCTCCAACGTCAATCAGGAGTTTATTGTTCCCTTCTTCAAGTTCCATCTGAACTGTATCATTCTTATCCGCAATTCCCAGCAGGTCCATAATCTTGTTAAGGTCAACTCCTATTTCACACTCATCAGCACTATATTCATCGAAAGCGGATGACCCAAGCTCAAAAATTCCCATTGCAACATTGGCAGGATCAACTGCTTTTACCGAAATACCTTCCGGTTTTATTTTGAGTCTGACTTCATCTACAATTACAGCCAGTGCGGCAACCGCGTCTTTCAGAAGCTCTGCATTAATTGCTGCCTTGAACATAATTCTTCTCCAATAATAAATTTAAGTCTTAAACTCTTTATTACCCTTGAGATATATACATTTCTTTGCAGATACATACATCTCTTTACAGATACGGAAATTCAAGTCTATTTGAATAGTAAACTTTCCAAATAAGGATAAATGGGTTTCCGGAATCTGAAAAATCATTAGATTCAAACTCCCGGCAACTATATAAATCTTGGTCAGAAAACAGGACGGCTTCAGGCTCTGCTTGAGGCAGAAGGGAAGCTGTAGCCTGATAAATATACTTTGCCGGGAAATGTGCTTTTTAAGGGTGGATAGAAGAGCAATTAAATCTCAATCGTATTCTCTCCAAGTAAATCCGCATTTCGTGCATTTGAAGAAGCGGGTTTCGGATTCGTCGGCAGATCTTAGTTGTCTGAGCCACCAGGCTGCAGTGTTATTTCCGCACTCTGGACATTTTGCGTTTGTTGTTGGAAGACCTGAAGTCTGTTCACCTTCCAGAACCACTACTTCATGATCATCAATCTTGGCTTTAGAGACAAAACTTTTTTCATCTTTTTTTATAGGTATTATGCTTCCACATTTTCTACATTCGAAGTTGCCGTTTTTAGGAAACATCATACTTTTGCATTTGGGACAGAACTGCATTAATATCACTTTTTGCATCATTTACAATTTTATTGTGGTCAAAAGCCAATTCAGGGATGGAATCAAGCTCAAAAAGTTCGGCGGAATCGGCATCAGACCCCGATTTCAACTCTCCGAATCCTTTTGCTAGGTAGCATACTGAAACCGTATGCCCTCTGGGGTCGCGGTGAGGGTCGGAATAGACCCCTACAAGTTTGATAATCTCTACAGAAAGGCCTGTTTCTTCAAAGGCTTCCCTAACTGCTGCTGTTTCTGTAGTTTCTCCGATTTCTACAAAGCCGCCAGGAAGGGCAAATTTTCCCTGATATGGGGGGTTTTTTCTCTTCACAAGCACAAGCCTGTTTTTAAAGAGGATTACTGTATCCACGGTTAGACTGGGAGTTTGAGGTCTCATAAAGCGCCTTCGCATTTCCTTTCGGGGGATCTCTTTTTCCGCCACCAATCCCTTTCTGAATTAGCTTTTCCAGCAGGAACGCCAGAATAAAATAATAATATTATTGTCATAACGTAGAAACTCTTTATCGTATTTCAATTTTGACATTGTAAGTCAAGTTTCCGTCAAGCAGAAAAATTCCTTATGCGGTAGCTTCTCTTAAATGTTTCCCTTTTATCAAAATCAAAAATTTCTTGTCAGTTCAGGAAATTCATTAATTTCTTCACTTTTATATAATTAAGCACATCTTCATAACGTTATTTTTCTATAATAGGAATCTATTAATCTTATTTGCAGGCTCAGTTACTCTTATTAGTGTCTTAATGGAGGTAGTAATTCCATATTCATCAATAAAGAAAAGTAAAATCCATAACCTTTGAATTCCTTAATAATACCTGTGAACTATTGAATTTATTAGAAGCTTCTATGGAAATGTATTAATTATTTAGATGGTTTGATATGTCACTTTCCAGAAACTTCATAACTTGCCCGAGGTCTTTATGAGCTCTTAAAAAACAGGAAAATAAATATAGGACTAGTTTTACTTCTGGCAAAAAAGGTGCGTGAAAAATGATAGAAAGTATACTCTGGCTCGCAGTCGGGTTAATGGTTACATCATCCATCGTCCCCAGAACCTCTAAGGTTCGTAAACTGATTGGAGGGATTGGATGGGGTGTATTTTCCATCCACTGGGGTTATCAGCCTCTCTATTATCTAGAGATTCAGGACTATGCTAATGTGCTCCTTACAATAGTAGTAACTCTGCTTTGTCTACTTGTAGCATATACCATGTTTAGAGAGTACAGAGAAGGCCCTATCTATATACAAAATAATAAAGAGATGATACATTCGAAATTTTCAGCTCAGGGTGAGAGCGATTCTCTTGATATAACCTCGATGCTTACCAGTGCCAGTGCACTTGGAGCTCTGGTTTATTTCCCATTCGCAAATTTCTCCTCTCTAAATACTTGGATTATAGGTGGGGTTACTTCGCAGGTTTTCTGGGTTCTTCGATATTTTGAGATTCCTGCGTATATGAAAGCATGGAATATGATAACCCTTAACGGATACACAGTGGAAGTCATTCTCGCCTGTACAGCAATTGAAAGTATTGCTCTCTTTATGGGGCTTATAGGTGCGGTTAGAGCTCCTCTTAGCCGTTTGGCTATGGCTTTTATCGTGTCAGTACCAGTTATTTATATACTTAACCTTATCAGGGATATTTTCGTGGTAGTTGCTTATGGAGAGCAATGGTTTGGAGCTGATAGTTTTATAATTGCACATAATTATATCGCAAAGGCGGGTTCAGGCATTGCCCTCTTTATTATTTCATATGCAGTGATCCGAATCCTGCCCGAACTACTCGAAATGATTGATGGCCTCTGGGTAATAATTTCTCAAGAATTGAGATCCCTTCTGCGCAGATCCGGGGGGGATTGAGGCCAATGATTGCGAAGGGCTCGGAACCTTGGCTTTTTACAGCTGCACTTATAACTGCACTATTTGCAATTCTTTCCAGGGCAATGAACAGCTCCAATCTAAACCACGCTGCTTACATAGCAATGGCACTGACTTTCTTTATGGTTCTTTTTTTCAGAGATCCTGAAAGAAAGGTTGAAGTTTCTGACACTTATATGATTTCCCCGGCTGATGGCACTGTCATAGACATTCGAGGCCGGAAAGTCTGTATTTTCATGTTTCTCCAGAATGTACATGTAAACAGAGCTCCTATTTCGGGAAAGATCAGGGAGATAACTTACAAGAAGGGTGGATATCTTCCTGCTTACTGGAAAGACTCTGAAAGAAACGAAAGAAATGAGTTTATTATTCACAGCAAGTATGGGGATGTCAGTGTCACGCAGATTGCAGGCACAATTGCCAGACGAATTGTCTCTTATTCTCAAGTAAATGATATGATCGAGCAGGGACAGAGAATTGGAATGATTCGTTTCGGATCAAGAGTTGACGTAACAATCCCCCATGACTTCGAAATTACAGTACGGAAAGGAGAGCGGGTACTTGCAGGCAAGACCGTTATAGCAACAATAAAAAATGACAGGGATTTTTGAACATGAACATATTTCAAATGTTAAGACTCCCGGACTTGGTCTCTCTTTTGAACCTCATCTGTGGAATTAGCTCAATTGCAGTAGCTGCCCAAGCTACAATCCAGGCTGCCACATTTCAAACTGGAGAGGCTTATGATGGGTTTGCCCTGGCTTTAATTTTACTCCTTGTTGCGGCAATTGCAGATGGAGCGGATGGATACATTGCCAGGCGATTCAAAGGAGGAGAACTTGGGGAACAACTTGACTCCCTAGCAGATGCGGTTTCTTTTGGAGTAGCCCCTGCTCTTCTTGTATATCTACAGTTCGGGCAAATAAACCCTTTTGTCAGAGAACCAGACCCTCTTGTTGCGATATTTCCGGCTTTTTATGCTATCTGCGGTGTGCTCAGGCTTGCACGCTTCAATTCCGTGGCTTCCAGTAGAAAAGGATTTGAAGGCCTTCCTATAACTGCAGCCTGCGTTATGCTTGTTACATACATGTTGTTGAGCGAAAGTCTTGTCAAAATAGACTTCCTTTTAGCGCTTACCCTGGGTTTGTCTATTCTTATGGTAAGTTCAGTAAATTATCCAAAAATCAAGAACGTCAAGGTTCTCGCTTTTATAGCTACCATTTTCGGGATAACTATGCTCCTCTATCTGTATAATGTCGAATTTATGCGGACTTTTTCGATCCTGCCTTTTATCCTCATGTTGACATACGTCTTTTCTCCCTTTTTCAAGGTCCCTCTATTAAGCAACCTTGGTAATAAGGACTATCGAAATAAAGAACTGAGAGCCGGAAAGGAAAAACAGTAAAACTAATTTATTTGAGACATGTACCAGTAAATTTCCAGAAGGGAGAGATTCTTTTGGTTCAAGAAAAAGTAACTGACAGAGATAATGCACTCTTTGAGGCAGGAATAAAACTCGGGGCCCTTTACCATCAGTTTACAGGTTCTCCTGTAAATTTGAACACAGTTTCAAGCCTTGAGCAAGCTATCCAGGAAAGTATTTCAGTCCAGCCTTATGTGGAAGAAATCTCGGTAAAGATCGATAGAGATATGTTGAAAAGCAAGCTGAACAACGAATTCGGTTATTCCGAGCTCCAGGGACCTATGCTTAAAGTAAAAATAACTGTAAAATATGGCTCTTCAAAGATAGAAGTCGGAATGGAATATGACCCTGAACTGAATTATCCGCTAATGAAAATTCTAAAAATCGAAGAAGTAGACGTTTGAAGTAAATAGCCTCTAAAAGGGTAAAGCAGAAAATAGAACTTAACATAAAAATAGAGTTAAAATCAAAGTTGAGCTGGCGCATCCCCGTTGCAAGCAATGCAGTATGTTCGCGCCACCGTTCCAAATTCCTTTAAAGGAGGCAATAACCCTAAACAATTTAGTTTGAGCAGAAGTTAACAATCGA
>JAMXLQ010000079.1 GCA_024280975.1 Methanosarcina sp. | reverse complement strand
CATTCACGAGAAAGAGAAATTACACTTCCAAATAGAACCTTAGAATGAACTGTACCAATACATTATAATAAGTCTATTCATCATAGGAAAGCTGGTGGAATCGCATGAAGATTAATGATAACTGTGTAGGGTGTGGCCAATGTGCCTCTTTTTGCAAGAAAGGAGCAATCGAGGTAAGAGGAAAGGCACGAGCTACCGACGCCTGCATAGACTGCGGGATCTGTGTTATCTACTGCCCTGTTAAGGCCATAGAGGTGCCAGCGTGAAAGCAATTGTAATTGGCGCAGGCCTTGGAGGGCTCCTAAGTGCAGCCAAGCTTTCAAATGCAGGTTACCAGGTTGAAATCTTTGAAAGGCTTCCTATCACAGGAGGAAGGTTTACAAATCTCAGTTACAAAGGGTTCCAGCTTTCTAGCGGAGCTTTCCATATCCTGCCCCATGGACCTTCAGGTCCCCTGGCTCAATATATAAGAGAAGTTGGAGCTGATGTAGAGATTATAAGGTCAGACCTGACAACCGTGCGTGTGCCCCTGAAAAAGGGCAGCCCGGATTATGGAAAAGGCTTCAAGGATATTTCTTTTTCTGATTTTTCCACACTTCTCTCGCACAAAGACCGTCTGAAGATTGCCCTTCTTATAGTCAGTACGCGAAAGAACCGCCCTACAGGAAGCACTCTGCAGGCCTGGCTCAGATCCCAGTTTAAGGATGAGTGGCTTGTGAAATTTGCCGATGCCTTCTGCGGCTGGGCGCTGAGCCTCAGAAGTGACGAAGTCTCTGTGGAAGAAATTTTTGAGATAATCGAAAACATGTACAGATTCGGCAGCCCAGGCGTCCCTATCGGCGGATGCAAAGGAATAATCGATGCTCTGGAAAGTGTGATTACTGCACATGGCGGAAAGATTTATACGAAAACCGAGGTTTCAAAAATTCTTGTGGAAAACGGAAAAGCCACAGGTGTACTTATTGACGAGGAAGCTTATAAAGCAGACCTGGTCATCAGCAATTTAGGGCATGGTGCAACGGCCTGTCTTTGCGAGGAGGCCCTATCAGGCGAGAAAGCTTCAGAGTATCTCAGAAGACTTGAAACCCTGAAGCCTTCTGCAGGCATAAAGATTTGTCTTGCTGCAGACGAGCCGCTTTTAGGGCATTCGGGTGTCCTTCTAACTCCATATGCGAAAAGGGTAAATGGGATAGATGAAGTTACGCAGGTTGATCCGAGACTCGCCCCGCCTGGCAAGCATCTTACAATGTCCCATCAGTACGTAGCCCCTGAGAATGTGAAAAATCTCGAGGCTGAAATTGAACTGGGGCTTCAGGACCTTAGGGAAATCTTTCCTAACAAAAAATACGAAGTCTTGCTCATCCAGTCATACCATGACAGCTGGCCAGTAAACAGGGCAGCCTCAGGTACAGACCCTGGGAATGAAACTCCGATTCCTGGACTTTACGTTGTAGGGGATGGGGCCAAAGGCAAGGGGGGCATTGAAGTCGAGGGAGTAGCTCTCGGTGTGGCTGCAACCATGAAGAAGATCCTAGGCTGAAATTCCAGAAAACAAACTCAGCAGGTGTTTTATCATTCCACCAAAAAATTCCAATTTTGTGACCTACTCGAAAAACGTTTTCGTTCCTGTAACCAATATTTGCAGGAACCGCTGCGGATACTGCGGTTTTCGGCGGGAACCAGGACAACCAGGTGCCAGGCTCATGAAGCCCGAAGAGGTTTTTCCTATACTTGAGAATGGAGTAAAGGCGGGATGTACTGAAGCGCTTTTCACCTACGGAGAGTATGCCGAGGAAGTGCCGGAATACAGGAAATGGCTTAAAGAACTTGGTTATTCTTCCACTCTTGAATACCTTCTTTTTCTCTGTGAAACTGCAATCGATATTGGAATCCTTCCTCATACGAATGCAGGGATTATGACGCGCTCGGAATTGAAGGCTTTAAAGCCTTTAAATGCGAGCATGGGGTTGATGCTTGAAAGCACGGCAACCCTGGACGCTCATAAGGACTGCCCAGGCAAACTTCCCGAACTCAGGCTTAATACCATCCGGGAAGCCGGGAAACTCCAGATACCCTATACTACCGGTCTCCTTGTAGGAATTGGGGAGAAAAGGACGGACAGAATCGAGTCCCTTGAGGCTATTGCGGGGCTTCATAGGGAATACGGGCACATCCAGGAAGTTATTATCCAGAACTTTGCCCCAAAGGCTGGAACACCCATGGAAAACTTTCCTGCGCCTTCAATAGAAGAAATGATTGATACTATATGCTTGGCCAGGCAGGTTCTTCCTCCTGACGTGGCGGTACAGGTTGCCCCAAATCTTATAGATCCAAAAGCCCTCCTCGCAAAAGGGGTGACTGACCTGGGAGGTATATCCCCACTGACAATTGACTGGATTAATCCTGAAGCTGAATGGCCAGATGTAAAGGATCTGCAGGGTAAACTGAAGCCTATTTTGCTCAGGGAACGCCTACCAATTTACCCTCAGTATGTAGAAAAAGAATGGTACTCGAATAGGATAGGCGGGCTTACAGAACAACTTTCAGATACGGAAGGTTATAGGAAAAAGCCCTAAACAAAGGGCATGCGGAGGAATTGAAAAATGAACAACAGGATTCCCGAAGATCTCAGAGAACGCGCATACCAGGGGAAGAGCACAAAAGAAGATGGGCTCTTGCTCCTGGAGGTACCTCCTTTCGAACTCTTCAGGTTTGCGGATGAACTTCGCTCCCTTACGGCAGGAGATACGGTTACTTATGTAGTAAACAGGAATATTAACTTCACCAGCCGATGTGTGGGAACCTGCGGGTTTTGCGCATTCAGAACAAATAATGGCAAGGTTCTCAGCCTCGAGGAAATTATGGGTAAGGTCAGAGAGGCAGAACAGGCAAATGCTACTGAAGTATGTATCCAGGGTGGACTTCTTCCCGATGTGGATCTTGATTTTTATATTGGGATTGTAGAAGCTATAAAAGCCGAGTTTCCTGAGATGCATATTCATTCTTTTTCGCCAATGGAAGTCTATCATGCCGCCCGTGTCAGCGAAATTCCGGTAAAAGAAGCCCTGATAAAGCTTAAAAGAAGCGGGCTTGACACAATGCCCGGCACTGCAGCCGAAATCCTTTCGGACAGGGTGCGGGAAATTATTTGCCCCTCAAAACTTAGAACTTCGGAATGGATTGAGGTGGTCAGCCAGGCACATGCTGCAGGCATCCCTACAACTGCGACAATGATGTACGGACACATTGAGACCCTGGAGGAAAGAATCGACCATATATTGATCATTAGGGAAATCCAGAAAGAAACAGGTGGGATTACGGAATTTGTGCCCTTGCCTTTTATGCCTTATAATAATCCTGTAGGAGAGAAAATGATAAAAGAAGGTCGATATGCCACTCCAGGGCTTGAGGATTTGAAAAATTATGCAATTTCTCGTATTCTCCTCCATGGGTACGTAGATAATATTCAGGCAAGCTGGGTGAAGTTAGGGAAAAAGCTTGCTCAATTCACCCTTAACTGCGGCGCTAATGATCTTGGGGGTACCCTTATGGAAGAGAGCATTTCCAGATCTGCAGGAGCTTCTAACGGAGAATGCATATCCGTAGAAGAACTGGAATGGATGATCTATGGAGCCGGGAGAATTCCAAGAGAGAGAACCACTCTGTACGGAAGAGTAAATGAACTGGTTTCGGGAAATCCGAAGAGGTCAGGGTGCAAAGTTTCTGAATGAACTTATCCATAGGGTAGAAATATAGCTTAAACAGGAATGATGGGATGTATATGAAAAAACCGACAGCAATTCCCGACGATGTCCTCGAGAGGGCACATCAGGGAAACTGTACCAAAGAGGATGCTTTTATCCTGCTTGAAGGAAGCCCATTTGAGTTATTTGAACTCGCCGACACCCTGCGAGCCCATGCTGTAGGCGATACTGTTAGTTATGTCATAAACAGAAATATATATATTACAAACAAATGCGTTGGAAATTGCGGATTCTGCGCCTACAGGACGGAAAAAGGGTACATATTGAGTGTAGAAGAAATCCTGAAAAAGGTGAGCGAAGCAAAAAAAGCCGGGGTCGTCGAGGTTTGTATTCAGGGAGGATATACCCCCGAAATTGACATGGAATTCTATCTTGAGGTTGTGGAATCAATAAAAGCTGAGTTTCCTGAGATCTGTATTCATGCCCTCTCCCCTATGGAAGTAAATTATGCGGCAGGAATCTCTGGTATGTCCGTAAAAGAGGCTCTCCGCAAGCTTAAAGAAAGCGGGCTTGATTCTCTCACCGGAACTTCAGCCGAGATTCTTTCCGATAGGGTTAGAAATATAATCTGTCCCGGAAAAATCAATACCCAACAGTGGATTGATACCATAAAGATCGCACATAAAACCGGAATTTCCACGAATGCGACCATTATGTACGGGCATGTCGAGACGATCGAAGAGCGTTTGGATCATGTTTTTACTATTCGCGAAATCCAGAAAGAGACCTGTGGAATTACAGAACTTATTCCAATGTCTTTTTTACCCTATAATAACAGGATAGGAGAAAAAATGCTGGCATCCGGTAAATTTGCAAGCACAGGACTTGAAGACCTGCAGCTAATTGCCATTTCCCGCATAATCCTGTACACTTACGTAAACAACATTCAAGCTACCTGGGTTAAGCTCGGGAAAAAACTTGCCCAATTTGCTCTTCAATGTGGAGCAAATGACCTGGGAGGCACTCTTATGGAAGACCAGATCTCAACAGCGTCCGGAGGGAACCACGGGGAATACGTCTCTCCTGCCGAGTTCGAATGGATGATAAAAGGAGCAGGAAGAATCCCTATGCAGAGAGATACTCTGTACCGGAAAATCGAGCCAGGTTTTTCGAATAGAGTAGGATCTCTTCCTAGTTTTGGAAAGGCAAAGATAAGCGGCAGAGAGTAAACGCCCGAGTCCCGTCTCGGGAGGACGGAGCCCTTTTCGCTTCGCTCAAGAGGGCTGAATTATGTAATGAAATTGTTTAGCTGAAAAGAGCTTATATATTGAGCCTATCCCAAAACTCAAAATTGCTTCTGTAGATCTCTAATTTGGAATAATCAATTGAGTTTCTGATAAGGAAAGCAATTCTAAAAATCATCAAAGAGTATATTCAAAGTGAGTTTTGGGATAGGCTCATTAAATGAAAACACAGAATTTCGCCTAAGAAGGTGAATTTTACAAAGTTGCTGACATTTTCATGTGTCCCTTTCAGTGCGGTTAACGATCTAAAACAGGCTAGAAGCCAGCGAAAGCGCCTGCAAGCCAGAATAAAGGAAAAACCAGTTTGTTTTTCAGGGACTGCAGGGGTTTTAATTATATAAATTTTAGTGAATGGAGTTTAACATTTACTTATTATATTTATGCCCGGAATTAGATTTTCAGGAGTACAGATGAAAGCCGTAATCCCCTATAAAAAAGCCAGTGCAAAATCCAGATTATCCCCTGTCCTGAGTAAGGAAGAGAGAGAAGAGTTTGTGGAACTGATGCTGAATCAGGTAATAGACACCCTTAAGGAAGCCGGAATAGAAGCAATTGATATTCTCAGTCCTTCGATGTACGGGCTTGAAAATATGAAGAAGGCCAATGTGATTCTGGATAAAAGCGACCTGAATGAGGCTCTTAACAGGTATCTTGAGCAAGCTGAAGAGCCAATTATGATTGTTATGGGTGACCTTCCCCTTCTTTCTCCAGATCATGTTAAAGGGATAATTTCAACAAAAGAAGATGTTTGTATCGTCCCGGGAAAAGGCGGAGGTACAAATGTACTGTTTATCAAAAACCCTTCAGGCTATAGGGTCAGGTATTATGGCTCGAGTTTTCTAACGCACTGCTCGATTGCAGAAAAAAGCGGGCAGAATATTGAGATATATGATTCTTTTCTTGCAGGTACTGATATAGATGAGCCCGAAGATCTGGTAGAGCTGCTTATACACGGAAGCGGAGCTGCGAAAGAATATATAAGCAGAAAGTTCAGACTTGAGATCAGTAGGGGAAGAGTAAGCCTGGCTTCAATTTAAATTAGGAGAGTGACAATCTTCAGGTAGTCGAAAAAAGCAGAAGGGTTATATGGAATTGAAAGAAACTAATGTAGGGGAATTAATAATTAAATTAGTGGAAATAAAAATAATAAGATAGGGTTTTAGGGCAAAGAATGGGTTTTGGGCGGATAAATTTACAAGGAAATTATACTAAGAATAAAGAAAGAATCTGGACTTCGAATTTTCCAGTCCGAGCTTCAGGATCATAAAATATAAATAGAATTTGTAAGTATTTGGTTTGAAATCTAACAATAAGGAAACAAACTAGCGATCCAAAAAGCATGGACTCGATTAATTAGTTTGTAAATAGATTGAGCTCAAAATGTTGAACTCAATCATATTATCTCGTGGAAACTCTTAAAATTGTAGCCCAAGTCAGAAAGAAGAATCAAAGTATTTAATTGTAATTAATAATCATTAATGAGTAGGGTTATGCCTCTACCCCTGGAAAAATTCCTAAATTTTTAGAAGGGAAAACCTGACAGGTATACAAATAAATTCCTTAGAAAAAGGGAGTTTGTTTGCAAAAAGAAACTGTAGTGTAGATCAGAGAAAAACCTGAGTTCTCGGAATTAGAGGTCAACAGTGAAAAATCTTCAAAAGTGGCAGTTTTAATCAACAAAAATATATGATAGAGAACTATTATTACTGCCTTAAAATTGCCATAATTTGCCTAACATGCCGTGATTACCTTATTTGCCTTTAAAAGTTACAGGTGAGCTAGTGAGCATCAAGATAAACAGATATAAATGTGGATACTGTGGTGCATGTGTGGGAGTCTGCCCTAAGGGAGCAATCGAGCTTGTAGAGACTTGGGTCGAAGTAGATGAAAGTACATGCGTGGCATGCGGTATATGCGATCGCATCTGCCCTGTAGGAGCAATTGAGGTAATGAAATGAAGGACAGGTACGATGTTTTAGTGATAGGAGCAGGTCCTGCAGGTTCTATTGCCGCCAAGACAGCAGCTGAAAAGGGACTTGACGTACTTTTAATTGAGAAACGTCAGGAGATAGGTGATCCTGTACGCTGCGCCGAAGGCGTAAGTAAAGAATACCTTAAAAAACACGTGGAAATCGACAAGAGATGGATTTGCGCTGACCTCAATGCCTCCTATATTTACGCCCCGGACGGTACAAAGATAGAGATGGCAGAAGAAATCTCTGGTGGAGAAGTAGGTTACGTTCTTGAGAGAAAAGTGTTTGACCGGGCTCTCGCAGAACAAGCTGCCAACGCCGGGGCAGAAGTGAGAGTAAAAACCAGAGCAACTGGCTTAATTATAGAGGACGGATCCGTTAAAGGAGCCAGGCTCATGCATCTGGGAAAAACTTACGATGTACGTGCCGGGATAGTTATAGGAGCTGACGGGGTTGAATCAAAGGTAGGTAGATGGGCAGGCATTGATACTTCCTTAAAGCCTATAGACATGGAGACCTGCGCTCAATATCTGATAGCTGGAGAGAATATAGACCAGCATCATTGCGAATTTTATATAGGAAACGAGATTGCACCGGGCGGCTATATCTGGATCTTTCCGAAAGGCGAAGGAAAGGCTAATGTAGGGATTGGAGTTCTCGGGAGCAAAACTGGAAAATTCAAGCCAAGGCCTGTAGATTACCTTAATAAGTTTATGGAAAAGAAATTTCCCGATGCCAGGATAGTCGAGATGGTTTTTGGAGGAGTTCCGGTATCAGGCAGCATTGAGAAAACTTCGACTAACGGGCTGATGCTAATCGGAGATGCTGCCCGCCAGTCCGACCCGATCACGGGAGGCGGGATTCTTAATGCAATGGACGCTGGAAAGCTGGCAGGAGAAGCTGCATATGAAGCTATATCTGCAGGAGATGTTTCCCTTCAGAAACTTGAAGAAGTTTATGAGAAGCCTTGGAGGACAACCCTGGGGCACGATATCGACATGAGCCTCATTGTGAAGAATTGCTTCATCAATCTAAGTGATGAGGACCTGAATTCACTTGCCTATTCCCTTAAAGACGTAAAATTTGAGAGAATGAGCCTTCTTGACCTATTACAGGCTCTCTTTAAAGCGAATAAAAAACTTCTCTGGGATCTTCGAGTACTTTTCAAAGATGCCGCAAAAGAAGTAGTAAAAAATAAAATGTAACGCCTGGAAATCCAGGCGTCTTTTCTATTTCTTAAATTTCCTTTTTGATGTTCTTACAGGAAATTCCCGTACCCTAAATTATCTAAACTCTTTTCTTTGGGCAATTCTCAAAATTCAATTAATAATTGAGCCTATTCCAAAACTTAATCTAACCTTATTATTGCTGCCAACATTACAACTCCAAGGTATGATATTTTTTTGATTCATATCTTGGAAATACCTTCTTGCATGACTCTATCCAGCTAAAGAACCTTTCTATTGCACTTTTCTTTTGTATTCTTCCTGATCTACCTTTATTGGTCTTCCTCTCTTCTTTTTCTTCTGATTTATCTTGTTTACTGGTATATTTGACTTTATTCCTCTTTTTCGGTTACATTTTCTAATTTTAGCTGTATTATACATCGTATCAGCTGTCACTTTGGAAGGCCTGTTAACAGGCCTTCCTACAGGTCTCTTTATCCTGAAATTTTCAAGTGTAGGTATATAAAGTGTTGAATCATTCTTGTTTGCAGGGACAATAATAATAGAGAGAGGTAAACCCTATAAGTCTACTAGGAAGCTTAATTTTACTCCTTTTACTTTTTTGTAGCCATTGTATTCGATTTTTCCCCATTTTTGGCAGGAATATCCTTTATATCAGTAAAACAATGAGAAAGATCTATTTTCTTCAAATCATAACCTTTGTTTAAAAGTTCATTGAAAATCTTTTGGTAAGTTTCATGTTCACACAAGTAGAGATGAAATCTATGGACTGTTGACTTAGAGCCATATTTACGCAGAACATCTTTCCACGTACAACCTGTCATAACGACGTACAAAATACCATTCATTAACTTCCTTATGTCTGCACGAGGTCTTCCTGTATGTGTTTTCTGAGGAGGAAGATAAGGTTCTATGAATTCCCA